>CALKWV010000062.1 GCA_938003915.1 uncultured Bacillota bacterium
ATGTAACTAGATCGGATATGCTTTTTGCTGACAAGGTGATACTTGTAGAAGGCATTGCAGAAAAGTTACTTTTGCCTAAATTTATGGACAAGCTTAAGTATTCGTATGAAGATGAACATATATCAATTGTTGAAATAGGAGGTAAACATTTTAGTCATTTTATTAATGTATTTGCACATAATGCTGTTCAGAAGAAAGTTTTGTGTGTTACAGATAAGGATTTTAAATGGTTTAAATCCGATGTAATAGAACCTATATCAAATTACACTACATTCGTTCCTTCTCACATTGAGGTGTTAAATAAATGCTTTAATGATGCAACAAATGTGCATATTGTATCACAGCAGCAACTGGGGCAAACATTTGAGGATGAGCTCTTTATGAGCAATATTGAAAATGATTATGTTTTAACAAGACTACTTCAAATTGCATTACCTAAAACGCTAAAGGATTTTATCGATGAGAACGGTACTAACTTTTACAAATGGTGGAATAACCTGGAAAGAATAAATAAAAATAGTAGAGATAAAATAGCTCCAATTCTTAAAAAATATATTTGTGCTTGTAAGTCCTATATTAAAGATGCAAATACATATAAGAAGTTGTTTTTTGCAGAACTATTTTTAACTTATGCTAAAGACAAGAAAGGAGATGTTGCTTTAAGTTTACTAGTTGAAGAAAACCTAATGAATAAGGTAATAGTTCCTGATTATATCAAGGAGGGTATAAAATGGCTATCGAAATAACTTCTGGAGATATATTAACACCACAGCAATTGTCCAAACATATGAAAATATATGCTGGACCTGGAGCAGGGAAAACACACTTTTTAGTAGAAAATATTAAAAACATAGTAAAAACTGTTCCAAAGGTTACCAATAGCCAAAATAGGAAGGTTTTATGTATTACATATACAAATTCAGCAGTTGAAGAAATCCAGCGTCGACTTCATGGGCTTAGCGATGCAGTTGAAGTTAATACAATACATGGTTTCATTACAAAACATATTATTGCGCCTTTTCAGGAAGATTTGAAGCAAATAATAAAGAAGGATTTTAATATAGAAATCAATAGCAATAATAAAATAACCTCTCAAGTTGAGGGGCTTAACATATTACATGGACACGATAAAGAGCAGATTTATAGCTTTATTAATAATGAGTTATCAGCAACACAAGAATATGATTTTAATAAGAAAACAATGGGTGAAATTCAGGTTAATATACAAGAATTCTATCATTCAAGAAAATCTTTACTTTCATATTCAAAGAAATTTAATATAGAATTAGCAACTATAATAAAAAAATATATTTGGGCAATTGCCTGTAAACTAACACATGATGAGATTTTATACTTTGGATATAGAATAATAATGGAAAATAGTACGGCATTGTATGCTCTAAGAGTAAAGTTCCCATATATTTTTATTGATGAATTTCAAGACACTAATCCTATACAAACACTTATAATTAAGAAAATAGGGGAAAAACATAGCATAGTTGGTATTATTGGAGATATTGCACAGTCAATATACAGCTTTCAGGGCGCAAAACCATCTGAATTTCACAATTTAATAAAAATTGGTGAAAACAATATAGTTGAATATACTATTAAAGGCAACCGGCGTTCTACCAATAGTATAGTCCAATTATGTAATTATATAAGAAAGTCTGATACTTTAAAGCAAAAAAGCATAAAGCCATATTCTGATAATATTAAGCAAAAAGATATTGAATCTAAAGAAATAGTATTTGTTATTGGAGAAAGTAAAACAGCATTAGCTTTATTAAATAGTGTGAAGAATAGTGGTGGAGTTGTTTTAACTCGTACATGGGCTATGGCTTTTAAATATATACAAAACATAAGTGATGAACAAAAAAAGGTATTAACAAATATCTATAATAGTTATTACGTCTCATCTATAGATATTAGGGCAGAAATTGTCGAGCACAATTATGTATCTTGGGTGAGGGCCTTTAGATTTATCATAAATTTATACGAGGGGCATACAACTAATTCCTTTATTGATGTATTATCCGCATTTGGATTATATTTGAATATTGATAAAATAAAAAAAGAAAAATTAATCTTAACTACTGATATCATTTCTCTTAAAAAAGGACTGAAGGATTTATTCAAAGATATAGATGACGAGACTCTTATTGTGGATATAATAAATCGTTTCAACTATCTGTTGTTAAATGATATAAGCCTACGAAATTTTTTAAAAAAATTGGGAAATGATAATTTTCAAATTGAGTATTTGACTGAATATGATAATGAAAGATTGCGGACAAATTTAAATAAATTAGAATTTAGTACTGCACAACAACTCTTCAATGAAGTATTCTCAAAAAACAGTAGATATATGACCGTACATCAAGCAAAAGGTTTAGAATGGGATAAGGTAATAGTAGGTGTTGTACCAAGTAAATTTGATGATACAACATTATATGATTTTTGGAGTAATCCTAGGATACTAGCAGAATCTTCCCCTGATGAATTTACTAGATTATACTATGTTGCTTGTAGTCGTGCAAAAGAGGAATTATATATTCACCTATCCGATGCAAGCTTAGTTGGAGTTATTACTGAGAATCTAGACAAACATATTGAATCGGCAGAATGTAACTTGAATTATAGATTTTGTTATTAAGAATAGATTTTTGTAGTTGATATAACTTTTTAAATGGAGTTGCCATAGGGTAGCTCTTTTTTCATGCTATTAAGGAGGTTATATTTATGGCAACAACCCGTTTAATTTCCATGCACAAGAACAAGGGTAAATCCGTAGCTGATTGTATTTCTGACCGTATAGATTATGCATTAAATCCTGAAAAAACTAATAAGGGTAAATATGTTTCTTCATATGAATGTGATCCAAAAACAGTAAAGGGAGAATTTATACTATCTAAGAGAATCTATGACAATATTACAGGGAGAGAGCAAGAAAATGATGTGATACTATATCAGATACGGCAGTCATTTAAGCCGGGAGAAATTACCCCAGAACTTGCTAATAAAATTGGCTATGAATTAGCCTTAAAGTTTACCAAAAGAAACCATGCTTTTTTTGTAGCCACCCATATAGATAAGTCCCATATTCATAACCATATAATATACAATTCTACTTCTATAGACTGTACAAGAAAATTTAGGGATTTCTTAGGCTCGGGGAAAGCTGTAGGAAAAATATCTGACCGTATTTGTCTTGAAAATGGACTATCAATTATTAAAAATCCAAAGCGTGGAAAAACTCATTATGGTAAATGGCTTGGAGATAAAAAAACTATTACCCATTCACAAAGATTACGAGATACTATAGATGAAATTCTTTCAAAAAAACCTATAGATTTTGATGCTTTCTTATTTGAAATGAAACAAGTTGACTATTCTATTAAGCAAGGAAAACATCTTGCTTTTAAGAATAAAGAACAAAAAAGATTTATCCGTTTGCGTTCTCTTGGAGAGGGTTATTCAGAGGAAGAAATTAAGGAAATCATTAAAGGTGATAGACCTTTTATTAATAAAAAACAAGCAAATGAAAAGCGACAATCTCCTGTTAATCTATTGGTAGACATACAAGCTATATTGCAAGCAGGAAAAGGTGCTGGATATGAACGATGGGCAAAGATTTTCAATCTAAAACAGATGGCACAGACTATTAACTTTTTAACAGAAAATAACCTTCTTGTATATGGGGATTTAGAGAAAAAAGCACAGCTTTCAACAGATAACTTTAATGAAATATCATACCAGATTAAAAGCATTGAAAATCGTATGAAGGAGATAGGTAATCTTAAAACCCATATAATAAATTATTCAAAAACCCGTGATGTTTATACTGCTTACCGTAAATCAGGATATTCCAAGAAATACTATGAAGAACATACTGCTGATTTAATTTTGCACAAGGCTGCAAAGACTGCTTTTGATGAATTAGATACTAAGAAAATACCTACAGTAAAGGCTTTACAAAAGGAATATACAGAACTAATTTCTGAAAAAAGAAAAGCTTATACAAAGTATCATTCTATAAAAAAAGAAATGAAAAACATTCTGACTGCAAAGGCAAATGTTGACCGTCTTTTAGGAGAAGATTCAGTAGAAAAAGAGAAAGAAAAATCACAAAAAGAGAGGTAAGATTTTATGAGTTTCAAGCTCCCAAAGGGAGCGTAGCCACACAATTTATTGTGTGTTCAATGGGGATTGGGGATACTCCCCAACAAGCAGATTTAGCAAAAATTCCGTAAGGAAATTTTGAGCAAAATCGCAAGGTGTGTACCACCTTGCCCTGCTTGCGAATATTATTAGAGAACTCTGACAACAAGTTTCATCTATAGACAAAATAAAAAAGAACGGTTTAACTTTCCATCCTTTCTCCTGACTTGGTTTCTAGTATTCCCTTTGCGGTAGCCGTCATAATGATTAAATCATTATCATCCATTTCATCGAGTAGACTATCAAGTTGTCTACGCTGAGTAGATTTATCTACTTTTTTATTTGGAAAAAAGAATTGATCCACTGATACATCTAAAACGGTAACAAGTTCATAAAAAATTTGTAGGCTTGGATGCTGCCCACTATTCTCAATAGATGCAATATATCGTGGAGCAATGTTCATTATATCAGCTAATTGATTTCTAGATAGTCCCTTTATATTTCTTGCTTCTTTTATTGCTTGACCTAAAGCCTTAAAATCGTATTTTTTAACTTTTCGTTTCATAATTTATTTCACCCTACTACATTTTACAGTTCATCATTCCGCTTTGGATATGAGTATACATATCATATAAGTGAGTGTAATAAATCATATATATCTTGTAATTATTAATTTTGCAATCTAAAAGCTTATGGCGATAAATAATCATATCAATATCACAGTTTGATTTAATGCAAGACAAAAACGAGAATAATTAGGAAATTGTAGACAAAAGCTTAGAATTACAAACGTATATATTTCAAGATATAAATAGTAAAAATAGTCTTGACCGAAACGGTTTATCGTGTTATTATACATATAAACCAATTCGGTTTATTAAATTTCAATGAGGAGGAAACTACTTGGAAAATTTTTTGAATTTACCTATGGAAAAACAAAATTTAATTATTGACGCCGCATTAAAAACATTTGCAATGCATGGATATAAAAAAACATCTATAAGTGATATAGCCAGTACCGCAGGAATTTCCAAAGCTATGGTATTCCATTATTTTGGAACAAAGAAAGAGCTATACCTGTACTTGGTAAATACGTGTGTCGACAGTATTAGCACTGAAGTTGTCGAAAAATTTGATGATAGTATTACAGATTTATTTGATAGGATTTTGCATACAAGCAAGCTTGAGCTTGCTTTGATGGAAAAACATCCTAATATTCCTTCGTTTATTCAAAGTGCATATTTTGAAAATGATGATGAAGTTAAGAAAGAGATAAGAACTATTTTTCGCAAAGATGATGG
>CALKWV010000063.1 GCA_938003915.1 uncultured Bacillota bacterium
GGGGAATTCTATGGCCATATTAATTACCGGTGGAGCTGGATATATTGGCAGTCATACAGCAAGAGAACTTAAAGATCAAGGACGAGATATAGTAATATATGATAATCTCAGCAGGGGACATAGACAGGCAGTTAAAGACATGCCCTTGGTAGTGGGAGATTTGGCTGATACGGAGCTTTTGGCAAGGACCATAGATGAATACCATGTGGATTCGGTAATTCATTTTGCGGCAGAGAGCCAGGTAGGAGAATCAATGGCAGATCCTCAAAAATACTATATCAATAATGTATCAGGAACATTAAATTTATTGAAGGTAATGAAAGAAAAGAATGTAAACAAGATAGTGTTTTCCTCTACAGCAGCCACTTATGGAGAACCTGAAAGAATTCCTATTGATGAAGAAAGTTCAAAAAATCCAACTAGTGTATATGGTAGGACTAAGCTCATGATGGAGCAGATATTGGAAGATTATGATATGGCTTATGGTTTGAAATACGTTGCCCTGCGCTATTTCAATGCTGCCGGTGCTCATATTTCTGGAGAGATAGGAGAGGACCATGAGCCCGAAACTCACCTAATTCCCATTATAATGCAGGTGTTATTGGGACAGCGGGAAGCCATTAGCATCTTTGGAACTGACTATCCTACACCTGACGGAACCTGTATACGAGATTATATCCATGTAACAGACCTGGCCCATGCCCATATTCTAGCTTTGGATGCCCTCTATGACGGAATGGAATCCAGGATATATAATCTAGGTAATGGAAATGGCTTTTCCGTTAAAGAAGTTATAGATACAGTAGAAAAAGTCACAGGCAAAAAGGTTCCCAGAGTAGAGGAGGGGAGACGGCCAGGAGATCCTGCTGTGTTAATTGCCAGCTCCCAAAAGATAATCAAGGAGTTAGGCTGGAAACCGCGCTATAACACCTTAGAAAAAATTATCGAAACAGCTTGGAATTGGCATAAAAACCATCCTAATGGCTTTGAATCTTAACTAAACTAGGAATACACTTACTTATTAATAGGAATTATGGATTGGGCACTTAATTTTGGCTATAGTCTTCATTTAACTTAACAGAATCAATTAACTTAAAAGGAGGAAAAAATGGATAAATTATTTGCAAAGCTTTACGGGCATGATGAAAAAATTATTGAGTATCAAAAGAATAGATACAAAGAGATATTGAATAAATTCAAAGAATTATTTCCCCAAAGTACAGCTGAAATCCAATTTTTCAGTACACCAGGTCGTACAGAAGTAGGTGGTAATCATACTGATCACAATCATGGGCGAGTGCTGGCAGCAGGGGTTAACCTAGATGCCGTGGCAGCAGCCGCTAAAACAGATGATTCTGTAATTACTGTATATTCAAAGGGGTATAAGGATGCTTTTGTAGTTGAGATAAATGATCTGGAGATTAAAGAGCAGGAAAGGGAGACTACATTTGCCCTTATTAGAGGAATAGCAGCTAGATTTAAGGAATTGGGTTATAACATAGGCGGGTTTAACGCTTACATATCCAGCGATGTTTTAGGAGGGTCTGGACTTAGCTCTTCAGCTTGTATTGAAGTGTTGTTAGGTACTATCTTAAACCATCTATACAACCATGGACAGATAGATGTCCAACAGCTGGCTATGATTGGTCAGTATGCTGAGAACGTATACTTTGGCAAGCCATCGGGTCTAATGGACCAAATGGCATGTGCTGTAGGCGGTTTTGTTACTATTGACTTTGAGAATCCCAATAAGCCTATAGTAAAAAAGATCGACTTTGATTTTGAAAGCCAGAACTATAGCCTACTGGTGGTGGATACAGGAGGCAGCCACGCAGATCTAACTGCAGATTATGCATCTATTCCTAATGAAATGAAAGCTGTAGCCCAGCTTTTAGGCGCTCAGGTCTGCAGACAATTGACCAAAGAGCAAGTTATAGAAAATATTCCTTTAATCAGGGAAAAAGTAAATGATAGGGCTATATTAAGAGCTCTTCATTTCTTAAAGGAAAACCAAAGAGTAACTAAGCAAGTAAAGGCCCTTGAAGAAGGTAATTTTGAGGAATTTTTGACCTTGGTGAAAGATTCGGGCAATAGCTCCTGGAAGTGGCTGCAAAATTGTTATACAACTCATAACCCCTTAGAACAGGGTATAACACTAGCTTTGGCTTTAACGGAAGATTTTATTGACAGTATAGGTAAGGGTGCATGTAGGGTTCATGGAGGAGGATTTGCAGGTACTATACAGGTATTTCTACCTACAGACAAGGTCAAGGAATATATCCGTGAAATAGAGCCCATACTGGGAGAGGGTGCTGTGACAGTATTAAATATTAGGCCTGTTGGCACCATAAAGGTGGATTTGGATGAAGGTGATTTTTAAAGAAAAATATAGAAATAGCTAGAAAATATTAGCCAAATTAAAAGGATAGGCGAAAATAAAGCCTATCCTTTAAAATTATAAATATACTTACTTTGACTTTCTTTGACCTTTAATCTATAATATAATCGAACCTAACGGAAATAATATTTTTAGAAAATATATGAGAGAGGAGTGTTATAATGAGAGATTTGATTCCTTTTAGAAGAAGAAATGGATTCACCCCTGTAGATTTGTTTAGAGATTTCTTTGGAAGGGATATATGGGATGACTTTTTTAATAGCAGTATGCTACCAGTAAATATGGCAGGAAGTTTTCGTGCAGACATAAAAGAAAATGAGAAAGAGTATATAGTAGAAGCTGAGCTACCAGGTTTTAACAAGGACGACATACAAATTGATCTAGTAGATGATAGATTGACTATTTCTGCCCGCAAGAATGAAGAAGTCAATGAAGAAAGAGACAATTACATTAGACGGGAGAGAAGGGTAGGACAGGTATCTAGATCCTTCTGGGTATCAGGAATAAAAAACGATGAAGTAAAAGCTGAATACAAGAATGGATTACTTAGAATTATCCTCCCAAAGGACAATGAAGGAAATAGACGCGGCAGAAGAATAGATATTAATTAATGATTATAAGGGCTATTGAATATTCACTGAGTCACTGATTTGGAAAAAGCTAAGAGCAAAAAACGGACCTAATTGAACTGTTTTTCTCAATTAGGTCCGTTTTTTGTTTAACAATTTTTTGTGAGGGTATTAAATAACAAACATGATAAAAGAATGTGGTATTTATTTTATAGATTTTGAGAGAATAAATCAAAGGAGGGATAGGCAGCATGAGAAAAAATTTAGTTTTTGATAAGGTAACCATAATAGGTGCAGGATATGTAGGTGCCACCATTGCCTACGCACTGATGATGGGCGGAACTACATCAGAAATTGCCATGGTTGACATAAATGAAAAAAGGTTGGCTGGAGAAGTAATGGATCTAAACCACGGGGTGGTATTTGTTCCTCCAGTTAAGGTCTATGCCGGTAGCTATGAGGATTGCAAGGATTCCAATATAGTAATTATTTCAGCAGGGGTGGGACAAAAGCCAGGAGAGACTAGAATAGATCTGCTTAAAAGGAATATAGAAGTGTTTAAAGATATAGTGCCTAAGGTGGTGGAAAAAAACGATAAATGCATTATCCTGGTAGTTACCAATCCAGTAGACATTTTAACCTATGCCACACTTAAAATATCAGGGCTGCCAGCAAATCAGGTTATAGGCTCTGGAACTGTATTGGATAGCGCAAGATTTAAATACTTAATAAGCCAGCATTGCAATGTAGCTCCGGGAAATGTTCATGCATATATAATCGGGGAGCATGGGGATACTGAGGTGCCTGCATGGAGCGTAACCAATATAGCAAGTTTACCAATAGAGGAATTTTGCCTGCAATGCAGTCGAGGCCGGGCTAATGAATGCAGAGAAATAATATTTAATGATGTAAAAAATGCTGCATATAAAATTATAGAAGGTAAAGGGGCTACTTACTATGCCATTGGCTTAGCTGTTAGAAGAATAGTAGAGGCCATATTAAGGGATGAGAATTCTGTCCTTTCCATATCCTCTTTAATGGAAGGCTATTATGGAGTAAGGGACGTGTGTGTCAGCCTGCCAACTATAGTAAATGAAAGAGGAGTTGCTAAAGTTTTGGAACTGCCCTTAAGTGATCAAGAGATCAAAGCTTTCCAGCATTCTGCCAATACTTTGAAAGGGCTTTTAAAAGAAGTAGGTTTTTAGGACTTGACAATTTTTATAAATAAATAATAATATTTCTTAGCAAAAATAAAATAAGTGTATAAAAGAATATAGAAAGGTCTGAAAATCTATGCCTTTAAACATCGTATTGGTAGAGCCGGAAATTCCACAAAATACAGGAAATATAGCCCGTACCTGTGCGGTCACAGGTTCCATTTTGCACCTAGTTAAGCCTTTGGGCTTTTCGGTAGATGACAAGCATCTAAAAAGAGCAGGCTTAGATTATTGGCATCTACTGGATATTCACTATCATGAATCCCTGGATGACTTTTTTAAAAAATATCCGGAAGGTGATTTTTATTTTTCTACTACAAAGGCAAAAAAATTATATACTGATGTAAAATATACCGAAAATAGTTTTCTTTTTTTCGGAAAGGAAACAGCGGGACTTCCTGAAAGTTTGTTAAATAAATATCAAGAACGCTGTATAAGAATTCCCATGCGTAATCAGGCAAGATCCCTAAATTTATCTAATTCTGTAGCCATAATTGTTTATGAGGCTTTGAGGCAACTAAATTTTCCAATATAGTTGCGATTTTATCTTGAAATACTAAGTAATTTAATATACAATAAATGATGGTAGTATCACCATAAAATTCATTATGTTATTTGCTTAGCCCTATGTATGATAAAAGCAAAATTAATTATAACAAAGGCTTTTAATTTTATAAAATTACATATTTAAAAGGCAGGCCTTTGTTTATATATTAACTATTATGCTGAAGGGTCAGCAAAAAAACAATTAAGGAGGAATTTACAAATGGCTGTAAAAGTTGCAATTAATGGTTTTGGAAGAATTGGAAGGAATGCTTTCAAAGTTGCAGTAGAAAAATACGCCGATAAAATGGAAATTGTAGCTATTAATGATTTAACTGATGCAAAGACATTAGCACATCTATTAGAGTTTGACTCCCTATTTGGAAGATTCAACGGAACTGTTGAGGTAAAAGAAGATGCTCTAGTAGTAAACGGCAAAGAAATAAAGATTTTTGCAGAGAGAGATCCCGCTAACTTACCTTGGAAAGATTTAGGTGTAGAAATTGTAATCGAGAGCACAGGTATCTTCAGATCAAGAGAAACTGCTGGAAAGCATATTGAAGCTGGTGCAAAGAAAGTTATCATTTCTGCTCCCGCTAAAAATGAAGATATCACCATTGTAATGGGAGTAAACGAAGATAAGTATGATCCTGCAAATCATCACATTATTTCAAATGCTTCCTGCACCACTAACTGTCTAGCACCTTTTGCAAAGGTCATCAACGACAAGTTTGGAATAAATAAAGGTTTAATGACCACCGTTCACTCCTATACCAACGATCAGAGAATTCTTGACTTGCCTCATTCCGATTTAAGAAGAGCAAGAGCAGCTGCTGAGTCCATTATTCCAACCACCACTGGTGCTGCAAAAGCTGTTGCTTTAGTATTGCCTGAACTAAAAGGTAAGCTAAATGGATTCGCAATGAGAGTTCCTACACCTACAGTATCAGTAGTTGACCTAGTAGTAGAACTAGCTAAACCCGCTACTGCTGAGGAAATTAATGCTGCATTGAAGGAAGCTGCTGAAGGACCAATGAAGGGTATACTGGGATACGAGGAAAGACCTTTGGTATCCGTTGACTTTAAGATGGATCCAAGATCTTCTATCATCGATGCTCCATCCACAATGGTAATTGGAGACAACATGGCTAAGATCGTTTCCTGGTATGACAACGAGTGGGGATATTCCAACAGAATCGTTGACCTAGTAAATTACATTGCTGAAAAAGGACTATAATATATAGTTTGAAGATAGTAACTGGGTATTAGAGGCTGGGTATCAGGACAAGCAAAGGCTTGATCTTGAACCCAGACTCTAATATTCTGATTTTTACCCTTTAAAATCAGAAGGAGTGATTCTGGTGAATAAAAAGACCATTGAAGATATAAACCTAAAGAATAAAAAAGTTTTGGTGCGTGTAGACTTTAACGTGCCCCTTGATGAAAATAGAAATATCACCGATGATACAAGAATCAGGGCTGCTCTGCCAACCATTAAGTATCTTTTAGACCAGCAAGCCAAGGTTATTCTAATGTCCCATTTGGGAAGGCCCAAAGGACAATTTAAGCCTGAGTTTAGCTTAAAGCCAGTTGCCAAAAGGTTATCGGAGCTTCTAGGACAAGAGGTAACCATGGCTGAAGACGTAGTTGGAGAAAGTGCTAAAAAGGCTGTAGCTGAAATGAAAGATGGAGATGTAGTCCTATTAGAAAATGTACGCTTCCACAAGGAAGAGACAGACAATGATCCCGAGTTTGCAAAAGCATTAGCAAGCTTTGGTGAGGTTTATGTAAATGATGCCTTTGGTACCGCCCATAGAGCTCATGCCTCAACAGAGGGTGTTGCTCACTATCTACCTGCAGTAGCAGGATATCTGATCAAAAAAGAATTAGAAATCATGGGTAAAGCCCTAAGCAACCCAGAAAGACCTTTTGTTGCGATACTAGGCGGAGCCAAGGTTTCCGATAAGATAGGTGTTATAGAGAACTTAATCGATAAGGTAGATACTCTGATAATTGGCGGAGGAATGGCCTATACCTTCTTTAAGGCTAGAGGCTATGAGATAGGCGATTCCTTACTAGAAGCCGACAAGGTAGAGCTGGCAAAATCCTTAGAAGAGAAGGCAAAGGAAAAAGGAGTTAAATTCCTGTTACCTGTAGACAACGTGGTAGCTAAGGAATTTAAGGCCGATGCAGAGCATAAAGTTGTGCCCAGCGACCAGATCCCAGCTGGATGGCAAGGCCTGGATATTGGACCTGAAACCCGAGAGCTTTATGGCAAAGAGATAAAGAATGCAAAAACTGTAGTTTGGAATGGACCTATGGGCGTATTTGAGATGCCTGCCTTTGCTGAAGGAACTAAGGCTATAGCCCAATACATGAGCGAGTGTGAAGGAACCACCATCATTGGTGGCGGTGACTCTGCTGCAGCAGTAGAGCAGATGGGCTTTGCTGATAAGATGACCCATATCTCTACTGGTGGTGGAGCTTCATTGGAGTTTTTAGAAGGAAAGGTACTTCCAGGAGTAGCTGCACTCGATGATAAATAATATAATAAAAATTATTAACTATACCGCCCGGATTTTCCGAGCGGTATAATTAAGATGTGAGGAGAGTTGGCATGAGAAAACCAATTATTGCAGGAAATTGGAAGATGAATAAAACCCCATCTGAGGCGGTAGAACTGGTAAATGAGTTAAAACCTTTAGTAAAGGATGCGGAGGTTGAAGTGGTAGTTTGTCCTCCCTTTGTTTGTTTACCAGCTGTAGCTCAAGCCTTGGAGGGTTCAAATATCGCTCTAGGTGCTCAAAATATGCACTTTGAGGAGAAAGGTGCCTTTACAGGAGAGGTAGCACCTGGTATGCTTAAAGAGCTTGGAGTCAAGTATGTTATAATTGGTCACTCTGAGAGAAGGCAATACTTTGCCGAGACCGATGAAACTGTCAACAAAAAAGTCCATGCGGCTTTTGCTCACGATCTGACACCCATTGTGTGTGTTGGTGAGACCCTGGAAGAGAGAGAACAAGGTGTCACAGAAAAAGTAGTAGAGAAGCAGACTAGAGCAGCACTAGATGGGCTTAGCAAGGAAAATGCACAAAAGACAGTTATTGCCTATGAGCCTGTATGGGCTATAGGTACAGGAAAAACTGCCACCAGCCAGCAAGCCAATGAAGTTATTTCATTTATTCGTGGTATAATTGCTGATATGTTTGGAAAAGATGTAGCAGAAAAAATCCGAATACAATATGGTGGTAGTATGAATGCTGGCAATGCATCAGAGCTGATGGCAATGCCTGATATTGATGGCGGCTTAATAGGTGGAGCAAGCCTAAAAGCCGAAGACTTTTCAAAAGTTGTAAACTATAATAAATAAATTTTATGTGTTATGCATATTTTAAGGAGGAACTTATGTCCAAGAAGTTAACTGCCCTAATTATTATGGATGGATTTGGATTAAGTGAAGCAAAAGAAGGAAATGCAGTGTATCAAGCAAGCACTCCTAACTTTGATAGATATTGGAAAGAATACCCTCATGGAATAATACATGCTAGCGGATTAGATGTGGGACTTCCAGAAGGGCAGATGGGTAATTCTGAGGTAGGACATCTAAATTTAGGTGCTGGTAGAATAGTGTATCAAGACTATACACGTGTCAGCAAAGCTATTGAAGATGGAGTATTCTTTAAAAACCAAGCACTGCTAAAGGCCATAGAAAATGTTAAAGCCAATAACTCCAAGTTACATCTTATGGGGCTTGTATCAGATGGTGGCGTACACAGCCACATAGAACATTTATATGCTTTAGTAGAAATGGCAAAGCAAGAAGACTTAGATCAGGTTTATATTCACTGCTTTATGGACGGTAGAGATGTACCGCCAGCTAGCGGTAAGGACTATATCATAGCTTTAGAAGAAAAGCTGCGTCAGCTTAACTTTGGAAAGATAGCTACCGTAATGGGTCGTTATTATGCCATGGATAGGGATAACCGCTGGGATAGAGTTAAGCTGGCTTATGACGCTTTGGTATTTGGACAGGGCGAATTTGCCCAAAGTGCCACAGAAGCTATGGACCAGTCCTATAATGAAAAGGTTACCGATGAGTTTGTAAAGCCCACTGTTGTATTGGAGGATGGCAAGCCAGTAGCTACTATTGGAGAGAATGACTCTATCATATTCTTTAACTTTAGACCTGATCGTGCAAGAGAGCTAACTAGAAGCTTTATTGAAGAAGATTTCAAAGGTTTTGTAAGGGATAAAGGGTATTTCCCTGTAACCTTTGTATCTATGACTCAATATGATGCAACCTTTGAGAATATTCACATTGCCTTTTTACCTGAAGATTTGACCAATACTTTTGGTGAATATATAAGCAGGCATGGTAAGACGCAGCTTCGCATAGCTGAAACTGAAAAATATGCCCACGTAACCTTTTTCTTCAATGGAGGGGTGGAAGTTCCCAACGAGGGTGAGGATCGTATATTGATTCCATCTCCAAAAGTTTCTACCTACGATCAAAAGCCTTCTATGAGCGCTTTTGAGGTAACTGATGAGGTTATAAAGCGCATAGAGTCAGGTAAGTATGATGTGATAATTTTGAACTACGCTAACTGCGATATGGTAGGGCATACTGGAGTAATGGAAGCAGCGATAGAAGCTGTAGAAGCTGTTGATACTTGTATCGGAAGAGTAGTAGAAGCCATTCGTAAGGTAGGAGGCAGCGTAATTGTCACAGCAGATCATGGCAATGCAGAAAAAATGATAGATCACGCTACCGGAGAGCCTCACACAGCTCATACCAGTAACCCTGTACCCTTTATCTTTATAGATGACAGTATGAAGAATGTCACTATTAGAGAGGGTGGAAGGTTAGCTGATGTTGCTCCTACTCTTCTGGATTTAATGGGGTTAGAAAAACCTGCGGAAATGGCAGGTGAAAGCCTGATCATAAGGCAGGAATAGATATAAATTTAAGTTTAGTAAACGAAAGGAGAAAAGGATATGATCATAGTTGATGTACTAGCTAGAGAGATTCTTGACTCAAGAGGAAATCCTACTGTTGAAGTAGAGGTATATTTAGAAAGCGGTGCTGTTGGCCGCGCAGCAGTTCCATCTGGAGCTTCTACAGGAGCTTTTGAAGCTGTTGAATTAAGAGATGGAGACAAGAGCAGATATTTAGGCAAAGGCGTACAAAAAGCCGTAGAAAATGTTAATGAAATAATTGCTCCCGAGATCATAGGCATGAGCGCCCTTGATCAAGTGGGTATCGATAAGCTTATGATTGAATTAGATGGAACTCCCAACAAAGGTAAACTAGGCGCAAACGCTATCCTAGGAGTTTCTCTTGCAGTAGCTAAAGCAGCTGCTAATGCCTTAGGTATGCCCCTATATCAGTATATAGGTGGAGTAAACGCAAAAGTAATGCCAGTACCTATGATGAACATCCTAAATGGTGGAGAGCATGCTGATAACACTGTTGATATTCAAGAGTTTATGATTATGCCAGTAGGAGCAAAGAGCTTTAAAGATGCTCTAAGAATGTGCGCTGAAGTTTTCCACAGCTTAAAAGCCGTTCTCAATGAAAAAGGCTATAGCACAGCTGTAGGTGACGAAGGCGGATTTGCTCCTGACCTAAAGACCAACGAAGAAGCTATCGAAGTTATTCTAGAAGCTGTAGAAAAAGCTGGCTACAAGCCCGGAGATGATATTAGAATTGCTATTGACGCCGCTGCTACTGAGCTTTACAACCAAGAAGATGGAAAATATTATTTCCCTGGCGAAGGAGTAGTTAGAACTGCTGAAGAATTAGTTGATTATTATGTAGATCTGGCAAATAAATATCCTATCATTTCCTTGGAAGACGGCGTAGCCGAAGAAGATTGGGAAGGCTGGAAGCTATTAACTGAAAAACTAGGGGATAAAATCCAACTAGTAGGAGACGATCTATTTGTAACCAATACTGAGAGATTATCCAAGGGAATTGATATGGGTGTTGCCAACTCAATCCTTATCAAGGTTAACCAGATTGGTACCTTAACTGAAACCTTGGATGCTATTGAGATGGCTAATCGTGCTGGGTATACAGCAGTTGTATCCCACCGCTCTGGTGAAACCGAAGATACAACAATTGCTGACCTAGTAGTTGCTGTAAATGCAGGCCAAATCAAGACTGGAGCTCCTTCCAGAACTGACCGTGTTGCAAAGTACAATCAATTGCTCAGAATCGAAGAGGAACTTGGCGATCTAGCTCAATATCCAGGACTTGATGCATGGTTCAACCTAAAAAATAAATAATATGGAATAGTACAAAAGGAGAGGGTTACTCTCTCCTTTTGTATTATTTTCTTGATTTTGACATTGCCCTGTGATACAATTATCTCATTGTAACCTTATGTTGTCCACAGAGGGAGGGATATGAAAATGGGTGCACTTGAGTTAACAGCTACCATTTTACTCGTTATATTTGAACTGTTTTTGATTATTGTAGTACTCCTCCAATCAGGAAAATCTGCTGGTCTATCAGCATCCTTAGGTGGGAGCGCAGAAACTTTCTTTGGGAAAAATAAGTCCAGAAGCTTGGAAGGAAGGCTTCAAAGACTTACCACTATTTCTGCTGCTGGTTTTATTATATTATCAATATTGCTATCAATCCTAGACTAGTTTCAAAGAACGACCCTGAAAGGTCGTTTTTTATTTATAAAAAACTAAA
>CALKWV010000064.1 GCA_938003915.1 uncultured Bacillota bacterium
ATAAAATAAAGAGGAGCGAACTCACTCCTCCGTCCTCATATTATCAACTATATTGCTGTTGTTGATTCTTCTTAAGGGTAAAAATCCAGAAATAAGTGCGATAAAGGTGGCACCCGCTGTTGATACTAATATACTGCTCCAGGGAATTGACCAAGGAAAATCCTGTATACCTTGGGTAACAAAGCGATAGAGCAGATAAGACAATCCTGTTCCTATAATCCCTCCGTAAATAGAAGCTATGATACCATAGAATAAAGCTTCCAATGACACCATTCTTTTAACTCCATTTTGAGTCATACCCACAGCTTTTAACATGGATAGCTCTTTTGTTCTAAGGATTAAATTGGTACTAATGGTATTTATAATATTTAAAGATCCTATCAGAGTTATTACTGCAACGAAGCCATACAAGAAGATACTTATAGTAGCAAAAGCATTTCTATCCTCTTCAGCTTGTTTAGCCCGGTCTATATAGGTATATGAGGGATGCTTATCCACAAGGTCTTTGAGATATTGCCTTATATCCTCTAAGCTATGGCCTTGCTGGCACTTTACAAGGAAAGATGGATTATGGTTTGTGCCTTGGATTTTATCATAGACCTCTTTAGTTGTTATCATAATAATTGCTTCGTTTAAGTTATATGGATCTTCTATGGGACTCATTTCTAATATCCCCAGTACCTTTAGCTTTGTATAATCAAGATTTTCTTCAGAAAAGTTGCTGGTAACGATGATTTCATCACCTATGTCATAATTCACTACATCCATTATTGTGCTATTAGAACTTTGGCCCTTATATACATGAGATGTTTGAACTATCAGAACACCCTTCTCCTTATTTATGGCATCTATATCTATATTGCCTTCTTTTAATGAGGGTTTAAAAGCATTGAGATTTTCATCTTCATATCCGTATAAAATATTATTTGGTAGTTCAAAAACATCACCTTTCTTAAGGTGTTTGGCATACTCACTGGTTTTTACAAAGTCTGGGTTTATTTTGTCTTGTGGAACTATTATTTGCATGCTGTAACGATGGTAGTAAAATACTTCTTCAACACCAGGCAACTCCTTTAGATCGCTATATACGGAATCATCTAGGTCCTCTTTTACAATGGATCCGTTATGCCATATCATAAAATCTCCCATTTCTTCGGAATGGACATTACTAGCCTTTAACATATAGGTCATAAAACTAGAGAATGCGATATAAAGTACAATACTTATTATCATAGAGAATACAGTAATTCTAAATCTCTTTCTATTTCTTCTTAAATTTTTATAGGCAATTTCACCTTCAATTCCCAGTATTTTTCGGGAAAGGGCAGATCTTTTTATCTTGTCAAAGGATTCTTTCTTAAAAACGCCGGTATTTCTAACAGCATCTAGAGCAGGAATTCTACCTGCCTGTTTGGCTGGGCCTAAAGCTGACAAAAATACGGTAATCAATCCTATAATAGCACTTACTATAAATACTAAAGGTGATATTACAATAGTCAATCCTGATAAGAGATTGAAATTTAATTTATTAATAAAATACATGACTACTTGCATAGCAAAAACACCGGAGAAAAGACCTATTGGAATACCTATAAGGCTCAGTATCCATGCCTCCTTTAATACCATATTCCTTATCTGGGCTGGAGAAGCTCCTACACATCGGAGTATACCAAATTGGGAAATTCGCTCCAATACTGATATGTGAAAGGCGTTATATATAACAGCTATTGTAGATACTATGATTAATATTACTATAAATATTAAGATAGCTATTAGGCTATTATTTAAATCCATATCCAAGCTCTGAGCTGATAATCTCAACAATCTTTCATTGTACTCTATGTTATAATGGGGCTCACTGCTGTCTTGTTTATATTGATATAGTTCTAAATTGTTAGCTATTTCCTTAGTCTTTTTATGGATATCTTTTACAGAATCCATCTTCACATACACATTATACTCTGCATCCCCAGATAGGTTATTGCTATCTAAATAAGTTATACCAGTAGTCATATATCGCCCAACCCATACGAATTTAAGTTCAAAAAAACCAACAATAGTATATTTTCTAATATCCTCTTCCTGAAAAACTTCATTATTCATATAACCATCGCTAGATAATTCATTGCCTTCCTCATCTACCCTGATTCCAATAGGAAGGGTGATAACATCTCCGATTTTAGGGTTATTTGGCATATAGTCAGCTACCCAATACTCCAGGAGAATTTCACCTTCATTTTGAGGCAGGCGTCCTTCTTTTAAGCTAATAGGAAGCATATCGAAGGCATCTTTATCATATCCTTTTATATTGACATAGCGATAAGGGGGGCTTTCTGGATTTTGCTGCCGTTCATCATTAGTTATTCGGGCCAGGATGCCAGTTCCAATTTCACTGGTTAGGGCAGAATTTTCAACGCCAACGTAATTTCTAATATTATTTACTTTGTCACTAGGCGTAGCTAAGAAGATAGCGTGATAGTCTCCATTTCTTTCTATTTCGTTTTTTATCATCATATCCCTAGCGCTTATTACCATTGTGCCTATGGAGGTGATAAGAGCCACAGACAAAATTATGCCTATTATAGTGAGAAGGGTACGCTTTTTTTGTACCTTTAAATATCTATATGTGAGCTGTCTATAGTCTCTCATATGGCAATCACCTCATCTTTGGATATTATGCCATCCTCTATAGTTATTACCCTATCAGCTTGGGAAGCAATATCTATATCATGGGTTATTACTAGCAGAGTTTGGTTGTATCTTTTTACAGAGATCTTTAATAGATCCAGTATTTCCCTGCTATTTTTACTGTCCAAATTACCAGTAGGCTCATCAGCTAAGATAATAGAGGGTTTATAGGCTAGGGCTCTAGCAATGGAAACTCTTTGCTGCTGGCCGCCAGATAGTTCTGATGGCAAATGGTTTCTTCTATCCTGCAGACCTAAAAGATCTAACAGCTCTTCAATATAGGCTTTATCTGGTTTTCTATTATCCAGTAGAATAGGAAGCAGTATATTCTCTTCTGCGGTTAGGACAGGGATTAGATTGTAGAATTGAAAAACAAATCCTACTTTTCTTCTACGAAATATAGCCAGTTGCTTTTCGTTTAAGCTGTAAATGTCAATATTATCTACAAACACCTTGCCAGAAGTAGGCTTATCTACTCCTCCTAAAAGGTGGAGCAGGGTACTTTTACCTGAGCCGCTAGGCCCTACAACTGCCACAAATTCACCTTCATTTATTGATATATTGGCATTTTTTAGGGCTTCTACCTTGGTTTCGCCGCTGCCATAAGTTTTGCATAAGTTTTCTGTTCTTAATATCTCCATATATAACTCCTCCCAAATGAACAATTATATTAAGCTACTTGATTTTTCCGGTGATTATAAAGAATCCAGTATTATCTGGTGATATTTCTATATCATCTAATCCCTTTGGAATATCTAACTTACCATTACGTGGGCACTGCCTGGATATAACATATCCATTGATGGTATAAAAAACATCTTCCTCTAGGGAATAGATATACTCCTCTAAAGTCCAGCGCTTTTTATAGATGATCTCCGCATGGGGTTTTCCTACATACCTTATGTGCCAAGGCTCGTATCCGATTCCTGTAATATGTCTTTTGAGGAAGGGATATCTAATAATAAATCCATGTTTCCAACTATTAAGGTGTATCCATTTGCCGGCATCAGTGTCGATAAATTCTCGTTGTGCTTTTTTACTTACATATAGATCTAGAGCCAAACCGGTCTGATGCTCACTTTCATTAACAGGGGCTGCAATTCTTGGATCTTGCTTATATATTTCTTCCTGCTCTTGTGCAGTCCTATATGTGCTTGCAATATATACTTTTTCATTAGTGTTTTGTTTTACGTCATGTAAGAGCTTTTCCAAGTCATCTATGATATTTTTATCTACCAATAAAGAGGTATCTCTGAAATTAACTAGATTTAATACAAAACCATCATCAAGCTTGTGCTTTTTATTGATGAGAAATAGAGAATTTGTAGTTTTAACATTGGTGCTGTCAAATAGCAGTTCTTCCAGGGGGATACTTTCTATATCTTGACTGTGGTAATTTAGGGTTTTCAAATGAACATCCCCTCTCTCATGATAGAGGATATCCATTAATCCAAACATCCAGTCATTTCTAAAAATTATAGTATAGAAAGAAAGGCCAATAAATGCAGTAATGGCTAAAAGGATTACTAGCTTCCACAAGTGTAATTTAGATATTTTCGCTTGTGTTTCCATAAAAATTCACTCCTTGTAGTGTAGCTAGGAGTGATTATAAGACACAAATCTTACATAAAAGTGAATATAAATCTTACATTTTAGTAAGAATTATAGAACTGGCCATCATATTACACTTTTCAAAAAAGTTACAGTAAATTCTGTGCCTTTACCCCTTTGGCTTTTGACGGATATGACGCCATTTTGGGATTCAACTATAGTTTTAGCTAAGGCCAAACCTATACCTATACTTTCAGCTTTGACTGAACTAGATCCCTTGTAAAATCTTTTAAATATATGAGGTAGATCCTTTTGCAGAATTCCTTCTCCAGTATCCTTTATTATAATTCGAGTAAAAAGCGGCGACTCATCTAAATGAATATAAATATTCCCTCCGGGAGGCGTATGCTCAATACAGTTTTTGATAATATTTATAAGAGCCTCAGCAGTCCAATCTTTGTCTCCCTTGAATAAAATATTTTTATGGAGTTGGCTTATTATAATGTTTTGCCTCTTTTCTTTAATTTTTACATCCAAAGCAGATAAAGCTTTTTCTACAGTTTGGGCAAGGGGAATAATATCAAATTTAAATTCAATTGCGCCAGCTTCCAACCTTGCCATTTTGAGAAGATTTACGATGAGCCATTCTATCCTCTCTAGCTGAGATAGACTTCTAGATAAAAACTCATTCCGTGTTTTTGCATCCATATTTTTATCATTGAGCATAAGCTCATTTAAGACTATAAGGGAAGAGAGGGGAGTTTTTAGCTGATGGGATATGTCGGATATGATATTTTTTAGAAATATCTTATCATCCTTAAGATGTTCTAAACTGGCCTTAATTCTATTAGCCATTTGATTAAATTGATGGTTTAAGAGGGCAAAGTCACCATCACTGTCCTCGGGAAGAACAATACTAAAGTCATTGTCCATAACCCTTTCGGCGGCCATGGACACCTTGGTAATCTTGGAATAGATTTTAGAATATTCTCCTTTTATAAGAAGTAGTAAAGGAATTATAAATAGTAGGGTTAATAGTCCTAGTTTTAATATTGTATTTATATATAAACCTTTTAAGGTAGGTTGCTCAAACAGACTAATATCTTGGGTGTATCCGTATTTTTCTAGTATAGTGCGTCCTTTATTGATTTCTTCATTTGTAGCTTCTTTGGTGACTGTATTTACAAGTTCATCTTCTAGCTCTGGATAAGAATACAAAACCTTGCCTATCATGGCTATATTTTTCTGGCTAATCGCTCTATTAATGACAATTAATTCATAGCTAGTAAGTGTAAGGGTAAGTAAGGTAAAAATAAATTGCAGGATTAAGAGTTTTAAAACTATACTTTTAAACTCTGGGTTTTTAAATAACCTAATCATATTAAATCCCTTTCTATAGTTATTGAACATCACAGTCCCATCTATAGCCAACCCCTCTTACAGTTTTTATATATGATGGGCTGCTAGGATTGTCTTCAATTTTTTCTCTAAGTCGTCTTATATAAACTGATAGGGTATTGTCATCAACAAATTCTCCATCAATATCCCATAGGTATTCTAATATTTGCCCTCTAGTAAGGACTTGATGGGGATGTTTGATAAAAGTAAGTAAAAGTCTATATTCAATAGGTGTAAGGGTAATTTCATTACCATTTTTTGTAACCTTTCTAGATTCTGGACTAATCTTAATATCACCTGATACAAAATAAGCAGGCTCTTTTTGTTGTGATGCTTTATGCCGTCTTAACACTGCCTTGATTCGAGACATAAGCTCCATGACCCGAAAAGGCTTTATTATATAGTCATCTCCACCAATATCAAGCCCTAGCACAATATTGACTTCCTCATCATAGGAGGTTAAAAATATAATAGGTATATCTGAATGTTTTCTAATATATCTACAGAAATCATAACCGTTGCCATCTGGTAACATTATATCCAATATAATAAGATCGAACTGGGTGTGATTTAGTGCTTTTGTTGCAGCTTCAATTGTGTTGGCCCATTCTACGCCGAAGCCTTCATTTTCTAAGGCGTATTTCAGTCCTATAGCTAAGGTGCTATCATCTTCTACCAAAAGTATATTTATCATGGAAGATTCTCCTTAAACTTTGGTGGTAATTAGATTATACCCACTCTACGTATTGTAAAAATCTAAATCTATAATAATATCAAAGTTTAGAAAAGACAACATAGCTTTTTTAGTTTGAATAAGAGCAGAAGGTGTATAATATTTACTACGAAATTAGTAAAACTTCAGACAAGAGTATATATTAGAAATATAGTTGAAAATATATGGAATGAATGCTAAAATAGAAAAAACTGCTCACCAGGATTAGGAAGGGGAAGATAGAGTTGGATATGGTTAAGATAGGCCTTTTGGGACTTGGAAATGTGGGAAGCGGTGTTATAAAAATTTTGCAAGAAAACATTAATAAAATTAGAGATTATACTGGCACAGATATTATAGTAGAAAAGATTTTGGTACGAGATATTAATAAACCCAGGAATATTGTCTTTGATGAGCAGCTATTAACAACTAATGCAGAGGATATACTAAATAATCCAGAGATAGATATTGTGGTAGAACTAATAGGTGGGATAGAGCCTGCCTTTTCATATATTAAACAGGCTATGGAAAATGGCAAACACGTTGTAACAGCTAACAAGGCGGTTATCGCTACTTATTGCAAAGAGCTTTTTGAACTGGCTGACAAAAACAATGTTGAAATTCGCTTTGAAGGAAGTGTAGGTGGCGGTATTCCCATAATTGATACCATAACCAACAATCTGGCTGGCAATGAGATAGACGAGCTGGTAGGTATTATAAACGGTACTACAAACTATATTTTAACCAGAATGAGCAGGGAAAGCATGAGCTTTGACACAGCTCTTAAGAAAGCTCAAGAAAAAGGTTATGCCGAAGCTGATCCTTCATCGGATATAGAAGGACAGGATGCTGCTTATAAGCTGGCTATATTGGCCGCAATATCTTTTGGGCTGCAGGTAAATCCCAATGATATTCCCTGTGAAGGCATAACCAAGATAAGTGAGCATGAGATTAGGTATGCAGAGCAAATAGGATATGCTGTTAAGCTTCTGGCTACAGCAAGAAAGAAAGATGGAAAACTTGAAATACACGTACATCCAACCCTTATTCCTACTCACCATCCTCTTGCTGCAGTTCACAACGAGTTTAACGCCCTTTTCATAAAAGGCAACGCTGTAGGAGAGTTAATGCTATATGGAAAAGGTGCGGGCTCTATGCCTACAGGCAGTGCTGTAGTTGGGGATATTTTGGATATAATAAGGATGATGAGACAGTCTGCCAAGACTGGCAGCAGCTTTGTCCCAAATGGTGGAAAGTTAAAAGTAGTAGGCGAAGAATCAGGCTCCTATTATATACGCCTACAGGTAGTAGATAAACCTGGAGTTCTGGGAGTTATCACTACCATTCTTGGCAAGCATGGCATAAGTCTGGCATCTGTGTCCCAGCAAGGATTGGGCCAAGAACTAGTACCAGTTATATTTATAACCCATGAAGTAGAGCGAGAAAAATTAGATCGAGGACTAAATGAGATCCGAGAATTAAGAGAGATAGTAGATGAAGTAGCATGTGTATTAAGGGTAGAAAACTATTAGTGCTATAGTTTTAATGATGTAAATACAAATGGAATTATTAAATGAAAAGATAATTTAAAGTGACAAAAAGAACCAAAATAATGGATGTTGACACAAAGATTTATATGTGTTAATATATTCTTCGCCGCTGTCATGGAAGAGCATTGAAAGCGGCAGACAAGAAAAAACAAAAAAGTTGTTGACAAAGTAAAAATGTTTTGTTAACATAGTAAGAGTCGCCTCGAGACAGAGGCTAGAGTAAAAAAGGCATT
>CALKWV010000065.1 GCA_938003915.1 uncultured Bacillota bacterium
AGCTACTATAGTTCCTATCCCTTCCTCTAAGGCTATAGCAGCCATGGACAGAGATTCCTTTTGGGATGCCGCTCCATCATCCATATCCCATAGGATATGGGAATGCATATCAATCATATACAGCTTCAGCCCCGCCTTTTCTTTTAGATTTAGCGTAGCCTGTTTTTGGTCTGTCTTCTTCATAATAATAGTAGTAGTAATGGCTACCTGCCTGAGATGCTGGTATACGATTTAGTACTACCCCTAATATCTTGGCACCTGCTCTCTCCAGCATGGACCTTGTTCTATGTACTCCATCAAAGGTAGCCTGTCCATAGGCTGATACTATAATTACCCCGTCCACTAATGGTGATAATATAGCAGAGTCTGCAACTGGTAGTGCAGGGGGTGAGTCTATGATAATGGTGTCATATTCTTGTTTAGCTAATTCTAAAAAATTCTCCATCCTTCTAGAACCTAAAAGTTCCGATGGGTTGGGAGGTTTAGGGCCTGCTGTGATTATGTCTAGATTTTCTAAAACATGAGGTTTTACAAGCTCCTTATAGTCCCTATTCTCTGCTAATATATTGGTTAACCCCTCTAGGTTCGGCAGTTCAAAGATCCTATGAACCACAGATTTTCTAAGGTCTGCATCCACTAGCAGTACTCTTTTATTGGACTGTGCTATGGATATAGCTAGGTTAGCTGAAGTAGTACTTTTCCCTTCACTAGGACCGCTGCTAGTGATTAGTATGGTTCTAGGTCCACCATCGGGCATGGAAAACTGGATATTGGTTCTCAAGGTCTTGTATGCCTCTACTATAGGGGATTTTATACTCTTGTTGATTATCAATTCTCTTGAACGCGCCATACTTCATCTCCTCTATTCGTCGAACACAGGGATGCTGCCCAGCACCGGCAATCCCAGTTTGTTTTCTACATCGTCTACTGTTTTTACGGTATTATCAAAGTATTCTACCAAGAATACTATAAATACTGAAATCATAACTCCCAGTACCGCTGCTATGGCAATATTAAGGAAAGGTCTAGGCTTTACTGGATCTATTGGAACTTTAGCAGGATCTATAAACTGGACATTGTCCATCTTCATGATGCTTCCTATCTCTCCCATAAATACCACTGCAATGGAGTTGGCAAGTTCTGTTGCAAAGTTTGGATCCTTGTCCTGTACAGCTATGCGAATTATCTCAGTATCTGATACAGAGCTTACTTGAATTTTGTTTTTCAGATCCCCAGTAGTCATGTCTAGATCTAGTTGTTCAATAACCTTCTCTAGTACCCTATTACTTTTTACTATCTCGCTATAGGTTTTTACAAGCTTTTGATTCATTAGAATGTCGTTGTATTGTAGATTTGAGGATTGATCATCACGAGTTTTTGAAACCATAAGAGTGGTGGAAGCTTCATAAATACTGTCCAAAACAAAAAAGCTTATAATCCCGCTGGATATTATACATACCAGTGTAACCAAGATTATAAACCAAAGCCTTTTGTAGATAATTTGTAAAATTTCTCGTAAATCCATTGTTTCTTCCATAACTTTATCCCCCAAATTTTCCACATAAAAAATGCATAAGAAATGCAATATATGTAATACATAGTCAATAAAATATCAATTTATATACAGTATACCATAAAAACCCTTTATTGCAAGTCTAAAACAGACAAAAAAATGGGAATAAAACAAAAAATACAATTATGTGCAAGACATAACTGTATTTTTTGCATATTTATATTTTATAAAGCATTTTATACAATTACACTCTTCCATTTTCCCGAATTATATCGAATAAGTACCAGCAGTGAGCGTAGCATCTGATCGGCTACTAAGGCTATCCATGCGCCTATCAAGCCCCAGCCCAGGTGATTGATAGTCAGTTTAGCTAGCCCTGGTCTTACCAGCAGTACAGTTATAAATATTATAACAGCAGTGGCCCTGGTATCCCCTGCTCCTCTCAAAGCTCCTGTCAAGATAAATTGTGAGGATTGGAAGGGCTGGATAAAAGCTACCAGCTTAAGTATCTGGGCTCCTTTTTCTATTACCTGAGCATCATCAGTATATAAGGCCACTATATACCTACCAAAGAAGAAGAATATAACTGCCAGTATCATGGATACAGTCATACCTATTCGTCTAGTGCGCTGGGCATAGGCATTGGACATATCTGATCGCTTCTTTCCCAGACTTTGACCTACTAGGGAGGTAGCTGATGCAGCAAAAGCCTGACCGTTCATAAAGGACATGGCCTGGATATTCATACACACCTGATGGGTAGCAAAGGCAACAGTTCCCAAGGAAGTGACAGTTCTGACATAGATTATTACCCCAATACGCATAACCAGCTGCTCTAACATAGCAGGAACGCCTATATTAAATATATTCTTTAATATATTCCAGTCGGGCATAAAGCCATCCCTTACATCTAACTCTAAATATTCTCCTTTTCTTGTAATAGCCCTTACAGCCATAACAAAGGCTACAAATTGACCAATGATGGTAGCCAAAGATGCACCGGCCACCTCAAGCCTGGGCAATCCAAATTTACCGTAGATTAAAACATAGTTTAGTATAACATTGACCAGGTTAGCAGCCAGGTTATAGACCATGGCTGTTTTGGAATCCCCTATTCCCCGCAGCGCCGCTGTAATGGTGCTGGTAAGGGCCATAAACACAAATCCTACCATCTGTATCTTTAGATAAATGGTACCGGCAGCCAAGGTTTCATGGTCTATTCCACCCATAGTCTCCCCATCTGCTGCACCCATAAACTTTACCATAGGCTCTGCAAATACATAGCCTATTATTGAAGCTGTAAGGGAAAGTACAAAGGTTAATAAAAGTGCCTGTCTAAGTACCTTGTTGGCCTTTTCCCGCTCTCCAGCCCCTTTGTACCTGGCTATCAGGGCTGTAGCACCTACGTTCATGGCTATAAACATGGTCATAAGGAGGAATTTGGGCTGATTGGTAAGCCCAACTCCCGATATAGCATAGGCTCCCAGCCTTCCTACCATCATCATGTCCGCCATAGAAGTTAGCTGTGTCAGGGTCAATTCCACAAAGGCAGGCCATGCTATCTTTACTATGTCCCTATATAGCATGCCTGATGTTATACCCTGTGGTAGAGCTTTGCTTAACTTTTTACCTATGCTCTCTTTTAGGTCCTCATCAGTTCCCGCTTCCACTAAATCCAGTGCTAACCTATAATGTTCTTCATCAGATTTACCAAACAGTTTAGATAAGCTAGTTCTTAACTTAGTACCCAAATTAGTCCCCAATTATACCATCACCTATTCTATATATTATTTATAAATTTTAAGCACCAAATATATTATAGCATGAATTTAAAAACTTGGCTGAATTTAACTACTAGTCTTACTTTCCAAATAATAATTTACAAAGGCTATAATAATTAACATCATGGCAGATACAACTATGGCTATCATCCCGGCATATAAACCCTTGGCATCGGCGATTTGTCCATTAATATAAGGGAAAAATGCTCCTCCCATACCTCCAAAGGATAGCATAATTCCTGCAGCTGAGCCGGAGCCACGAATGATAGAACTGGCATTGGCTACAACGGTTGGATATGTACCTGCAA
>CALKWV010000066.1 GCA_938003915.1 uncultured Bacillota bacterium
TTTACCCATTCACGGTATACGCCTTCATGGACAATAACCGTGTCTCCCGGCATTGCAACAGAAGCAGCCTTATTTATAGTTAGAAATGGATCATCTTTTGTACCTTTACCTTGATCACAACCAGTTTTTGCTACATGATATACCCTAGGCATGGACTTTCATCCTCCTTTTAACCTTAGTTTGATTTAATTATAAGAAATAATAGATAAAATTCCTATACAAAAAATAGTTCACAATAGGACATAATTAGTGTTTTTATAAAGTTCAGTATATTTACACTTTTGTATATTATAAATGCGGCTATGGTTTTCATAGCCGCATTTATAATTAATTTACTCCATGCACAATATAGTGTTCACATCAGCCATATATGGGAAGCATACCGCAGGAAGATCTGATAAGGGCAGTACCTCTTCAGGTAGGTTTATATTTAGAACTTCCCTCATAAATTTCTGTCTAGCCTTTATACGCTCATAGCAGGAAGGGGAAATTTCCTTAATTTCATTTCTAAGATTTTCATCAGCAACTACAAATCCGTCCTCAACATGAACTACTAAATATGGATCTTTATGCATTGCTGTATAATCGCACTGCACTCCCATTCCTGAGCGAATTACGGTGTTGGATTCCTTATTAAAGGGAGTATTTGGCCATTCATCAGTATGGATCAGGTTTCCCGTATTTATGACAACTCCATACTTTTTAATTCCTCCTGGCTCTCCGCCGCCTAATACTCTGTCAACTTTATCATATATATCCCCGCAGGTATTACCGATCTTGAAATTCTCATAGTAGGCAACTATTGAGGCAAAATAAGTATGGAAAAATTCCTCTCTTAACTTTCTCTGTTTCTCAGTCAAATCCTCTGGTTTATTAATATAAAACCCTGCCCTATGGACTGTACTTCCCCTGTTAGCCATACCAACGCATACACTATCACCTATCTTTAACTTCTGATGATAGGTTGGGCTAGCTATACCATAGGAGGTATTTGTATCCCCAAAGTTAACCATTGGATGGATACAGGCAGGTTCCCCATCAAGGTTTAAAAACCCAGATGCTTCTATCTCAGTCATGCCTTCTTTTAAGTTCTTTATTAGGTTGTAAACCTTCCTGGAAGCCTTGGTTCCGCTTAGTTCAAAGTTAACGATCTCCTTAGCAGATAAATTAGTGCGTAGTCCATAATCGTTATGGGTGAAGATATCCGTAGCATTGTCTATATTCTCTCTTTTTACAAGTTGACATAAGGTTTCAACAATGTAGTTGGGTACGTCCAGGATACTGTTTTGTAAGGTGTGTTTGGAGCTGTCATAATACTTCCAGCCTACCAGACCTATCTTTGAATCCTCATTAATTCCACAGCCCTTGAAAATATCTAATAGACTTTGGTCATTGTAATCTGGCTGACCTGTGAGGCTAAAGGGATTATATAAAATAAGTTCAACATCAAAATCAATCTTGTTTGCATATGAATAGCATTCGTTACCTAGTATAAATTTGGGGGTCTTGCCTTTTTCCAGTATCAGTAGGGCTTCTTCAAATCTGGGATCTACTCCTGTCAAATAATGAAGATTAGAAAAATGCTCCCTATCACCGTATACTATTACATGACTATAGCCTCTTTCCTCACTGAATTTATAAACCCTGTTAATTCTTTCCTCATAGTCCTCCCTAGTATAATCTGGAACTTCGTCGTACTTAATAGGGATGGGGTTCTCTACCAGATCGATGGTCACCTTTTTTTCTCTTACCCTGTTTACCATTTGCATTCCTCCTAAATTTTCTTTTTATATAATTAACTAAACTATAGTCAGCTTTGTATTAGGTTAAGGGATAAAGAGGTGGTACAAAGTTTTTAAACTCTAGATTTTCTACTATTTGGTGTGTGGCACCAGGTGTTAAAGCCAGTATAGATAAATCAGCTATCTCCCTTAATTCTGGGAATAGATATCCTTGTTTAACAACAATAACCTGATAGTCTTCTATATTTAAGCCTGCTCCTTCAAAATGCTGAATTGATATAAACGAACCAGGTTTATCGATAATTACAAAATCAACAGGACCTACGGAAACTGTAACTGCCAAGCCCACTGCCTTATCTTCAAAACCTAAAAATCCATGTAGCTTGCCTTTTTTCTTTAATATCCCATTTACTGTTACTGCTTTGGTGTTTTGATCATAATCCTTACCTACAGTAAGTGTAATAGAATCACCTTCATTATACTTCATACACTCAGCAACTGCCTTCTCATCCCAAATAGCTGTAACCAGGACACGCTTTCCGCTAAAGTCGCTACAGTTTAAATACTCACGCAGCATAATTGTATGATCGCCTACCGCACCACCAGTGGTATTGTCTCCTGAGTCCGATACAAACACCGGTGAGCCTTTGTAACTGATTGAATGCTGCACTGCTTCACGGGGAGAGAGGGGGAGCTGCTCAAATTCAAAGCTGTCTCTAAAGGTGTACACGAAATCTGCTAATTCCTTTGCAAGCTCTGCTGCTTTTTGGGTATACTGCTCTTCAGATGGGGTAACGGCTACATTTGTTGCTAGGGTCTTACAATCACACCAAATCATTCCCACACCTAGTGTGGCAACTGCTATTCCTTCCTTTTTTTCTATTTCCCTTAGCTTTTCCATGATTTCAGACAAAGGCCATCTGTCACTTAAGGCTTTCTCCGGGTGAATTATGTAGGATAGGCGGACAAATTGAGGAGTAGTTTTTTTATTGTGCGTTATACAGTCAATCATGTGCCTTGCTACTACTTTTTCAGGAACATCCTGATCACGAGGGGGAATTGTCCTATAATTTCGCATTACATTGATAAGGGAAGGTAATTTGGGATCAGTATTGGCGTGGGCATCAAGGGCTATGCCAATAATAACATCGTCGCCTAAAAGATCCCTTATTCTTTTAACTAGATGGTATTCACCAGATCCTAATCCTTCAACCTCCATGCTTCCATGAAGGTGTAAAAATACGCCATCAACATCTTTATTTTCCTCTAATATACTCAATATACCATTAGCATAAAATTCATAGGCATCTCTAGCCACAATCCCATAGGGTAATGCTGTGGCATAAATTAGGGGAATAAGCTCTGCATTTTCTTCCTGAAAAACTTCTGTTGCATGAAGGCGCCTTAAAACTTCATCCCCTTCATAATATACAAATCCATCCTTTTGTAACAGATTTGGGTTAAAGGAATTGGCTTCATGATAAAACATGCCCATAGCTATTTTCATCCAAACACCCCATTTGATCTATATTAACTAAAATTATCTGCAAAATTATGAATGGGTCAATCTATCATGGACAAAAAAGTAAAGTTATTTATATCTTAGCATCATTTATCAAAATTTTCAAATGAATCCCATGCTTTTCTCATTAAATCCTGTTATTTAGTACATTTTTTCATATTTAGGTTGACAAATTTATCTAGGTTTAGTATATTATATTATGCTAATATTGTAATTATTGGATATAAGGAGGTTAATATGAGACTATCAAAGAGGTTGGCAGTGGTATCAAAGGAGTGTGTTGCATGTGGGTGTTGTCAAAAGGAATGTCCATTAGGCGCCATTTCCATTTTCAAAGGTTTATACGCAGTTGTAGATCCCGACAAATGCATTGGCTGCGGAAAATGTGCAAAGGTATGTCCTGCATCGGTAATATCTATCATTGAAAGGAAGGGGCAAAATGAAAAGGAAAAAGCATTGGTATGATTATTTATGGATCGCATCGGCACTTTATCTAATTTTAGGCTTTTTTAATATTCTCTTTGCCTGGCTAGGCATTATCTGTTTCATGGTACCCTTGCTAATATCAATTTTTAGTGGTACCAAGGCCTATTGTAACCAATACTGCGGCCGGGGTCAGCTATTTGAGCTTTTAGGTAGAAGATTTAAGCTCTCAAAAAATAGGGATATCCCGCACTGGCTACGCAGTAAATGGTTTCGCTATGGCTTTTTAGCCTTCTTTATGATTATGTTTTTTAATATGCTCTTTTCTACATGGCTGGTGTTTTCAGGAGCAAGGACTCTAAGGGAAGTTGTTACTTTATTTTGGGTATTTAAGCTTCCATGGCACTGGGCAAATACTACCAAAGTAGCGCCATGGATTGCCCAATTCGCTTTCGGTTTTTACAGCATAATGCTAACATCTACTCTTCTAGGGCTAATCACAATGGTACTATATAAGCCACGAAGCTGGTGTGTCTACTGTCCCATGGGAACTATGACTCAGGGGATATGTAAGATAAAATATAAAAGTGAAAGTCAAAAACAAAATCATTAAGCACTAGAAAATCCAAAATAAGCATAGGGACAGGTCCCAGGCATAAAATATAACATTTTAAAAGCCTAGGTATCTGTTCCCATTAAATTGTGACTTATCTTATGCTAATTATCCAATTATTCTCCTATTTTATAGTCTTGTGTTTTTTTATTATAATAGCTTAATTATTTGATTGTTCAAGGCTTTCACTATAGATGCTTTTAGACTTAATATTATCAATATGCTCCTGCTTAACCACTTCATCAACATTGGCGTATTTTTGTAATGATAAATATATCTGATTAACTTCTTCAGGTGTAAGAAGCTCTGGTGAATCCTTAATATCCTTCTTAATGGTTTTAATTAATTGATCTCTTTTTATAACTTTAACATTGGGAGAGGTAACATTTATTTTCTTCAAAGTGCATCGTTCACTAAAGATTATGTAAGATTTGAATGCATCATCATTCAAATTAAGAACTGCCTCTAGTGCATTGATATGAGCTTTGTTTTGCCAGATGGGATTATAGAATCGATTCTTTTGGCCATTTTCTAATGTTTGAGTCCAATTCTTGTTTTTTTCATCTCCAAATATCCATCCACTGTAGTTCTTGGATTCAAAAACATATATGCCCGTTGGAGAAATCATAACCAGGTCTACTTCAGTAGTAGTCCCATCGTCTCTTGGTATGTACAGATTTGTCAAAAGCTTATTTTGATCACTCAGTTTCTCTAGCTTTGTAAAAGTTAAAAATTCTCCATAATTACCTTTGTCAAATATGGTTTTAAAAAAGCTATTACCACTAACAAGCTTATAATTTGAATTTCTGTATTTTAAATATAGTGATAATAATTTCAGCAAAACCGCTACTATAGGGATAAGTGTAAATATTGCCAACAACATACATAACCCTCCCTTATAGTTAGTACTCTCTAAACCTTAAAGCTTCTATTTAGAAATATTCCGTCCCCTCATAGATTATAAATTGAAGGGATTGCAACTTATTATAATGCAGGTTATGACATGCATTTAACTGCGTTTCCCTTACCTTGCGGAGTATGTATTACAACTGAGGTACTTGTGTGGAAGCAAATGAAATACAGACGTTTCCGTCTCCTCGTGGGGTGTAAACTTCATCAGCACATGCTGCAAAAGCTTATATATCTAGTCTTGTAGGTGCTATTAGTGCGTAGGTCATAAGATTGGTACTTAAATTCAAATAATAGATTTTTTATCATAAAATCCTGTAAACCATTGGTATAACTTAGGTACGAACCTCGCAGCAATTTTCCGACCACTTAGGGTTGGCACTAAATAAAGGGTTATCTAAATTACCTGCGTCAGTTATATCAGTATATTAACATTACTTGCATAGGATTTCAACAATTTTACAATTGAGGTTTACTATACTACGCTGGACTGGGCAATTACCCTGGGTTCCTCATAAAGGTTCCCATTATTAATCAGTACCTAATGCTATAATTTTGTAACCCTAATTCTTCAAATTTATTCAATGATAGTTCTATTTCTTTTCTAAGGTCTTTACAACCATTTTCTTCGTCTGCCGGGTCTATCTGAACAAAACAGCAATTAAGCTTTGTTGCATTGCTGCTAATAGATGGATTCTGTTTGGGATAAACAAGAATAACTTTACTAACTCCTCCCGGTGAATACTTTTTGGTGTCAGCGTTGTAGTATCCAAAATTTATATAGTCCTTAATTTGGGTCATTGCTCTTGTTTGACCAACTTTGGTATAAATATATCTGGATCTACTACATTTTACTTCAATTATAACACATCCTAACATTTTTCCAGTCTCAATATCGTATGCTGTTAGTTTTATATCTGGTCTTGTATGAATTGAATTTATATTTACTATCTGATCTTTGGCTGGATTATCTGGTTCATCGCTTACCTCCTTATCATAAATCAGCTCAAGATAAACATTATCTTTTCTAAAAATCATTTCAGTTTCTTTTGGGAGTTCACCATTAAAAATTGTAGGATCTATATTATCTGCAAGCCAACCCTTTTCCCAGCTATAACCTAATGATTCTAAAATACTTATTACCACTGCAACTGTATAATATTCGAATAAAAGAGATGTGCGTTTAAATGGAAAGCTATTCTTTTTTCCGTGCCTTTTCTTTTCCATCAAAAGTAGTTTTTTATAAAAAATATATAACTGATAACATCTATGTTCTTTTATTAGCCTTAAGGATGGTTTTAATACTTTCTCGTAGTTATTTATTTCTCTCAGCCAAGTTTCATACAAGTAGTGGGCAATTGTCGCTTTGATACGTTTTAATTTTCGTAAGTTACTTTGGACAGAGCTGATTTTTTCCATATACTCCTGTATTTCGCCTTTTAAGTTGTTACACTTTTGCTTTAGCTGAAATTTATATCGGTTTGATATTAACTTATCATCTGCTACTTTTTCATATTTTTTGAAGGTCTCATTGTATTCTAGCTCTTTTGATTTAATATTCATATTAATTCTTTCCAATATTTTTTTATATACATTTTCTAATTCAACAATAGCTTCTATAGTATGAGTCAAAATCTTTTTAATCCATCCATTTTCTATAGTATCAACATCTATAATACAATGCTTTTCATAAT
>CALKWV010000067.1 GCA_938003915.1 uncultured Bacillota bacterium
TTTAAAAGGATTGATGCGTTATGTCCCCCAAAACCAAGGGAATTGGATAAGGCATATTCTACTTTGGCAGCCCTTCCCTTATTGGGGACATAATCTAAATCACACTCCGGATCAGGAGTTGTATAGTTTATGGTAGGATGTACAAATTGCTCCTGAAGTGTTTTAACAACTGCTATGGCTTCAACACCACCTGCTGCGCCTAGTAAATGGCCTATCATGGACTTAGTTGAGTTTACTGCTAGCTTGTAAGCATGTTCTTTGAAGACTGTCTTTATAGCCGCAGTTTCAAATTTATCATTATAAGGGGTAGAAGTACCATGGGCGTTAATGTAATCTACCATACTAGGCTCTATACCTGCATCTTGGATAGCCTCTTTCATTGCCCTTGCAGCACCTTCCCCATCCGGTGAGGGTGCAGTAATATGGTATGCATCAGCGGTCGCACCATAGCCTACTATCTCAGCAAGGATATTTGCGCCTCTTTCTATAGCATGCTCGTAGCTTTCTAGTATAAGTATCCCTGCCCCTTCACCCATCACGAATCCATCTCTCTCAGCATCAAAAGGCCTAGATGCGGTTTTTGGATCCTGATTACGGGTAGACATGGCCTTCATAGAACAAAAACCAGCTAAGGCCAAGGGCGTTATAGGCGCCTCAGTCCCTCCTGTTATAACCACATCCGCTTTTCCATACTTTATTTCCTTGAAAGCTTCTCCAATGGCATTGGTGGCTGAAGCGCATGCAGTCACCACTGTGGTATTTATCCCTTTAGCACCAACAGCTATTGAAATCTGTCCCGCTGCCATGTTAACTATCATCATTGGCACAAGAAAAGGACTTATTCTGTTGGGCCCTTTGGTAACTAAAGTTTTAGTTTGATTCTCCATGGTCTCAAGACCACCAATTCCTGACCCAATTATTACGCCAAAACGTTCCTTGTCTATCTGTCCAGTATCCAAATTAGCGTCCTTTATTGCTTGGTAAGTAGCAGCAACAGCAAATTGACAAAAGCGATCCATTCTCCTAGCTTCCTTGCGGTCTAAATAATCTGCTGGATCAAAATCTTTTACCTGTGCTGCCATTTGTGTAGAAAAATCTTCTACGTCAAATTTATCAATCTTATCTATACCATTTTTTCCCAATTTTAAAGCTTCCCAAAACGTTTCTACATCATTTCCTAAAGGGGTAATTGCACCCATCCCAGTTATTACTACTCTTTTTGGCATAGAAACCTCCTCGATGCAATTTTGCATCTATAGAAAAAATATATTGTTTATATAAATTAATTTAGCTAATACCTAAATTCTTTGACCTTTAGTACCTATAATTATGAATCCAAAATTTTATTAGATGTTGAGCCTTCATATGAAGGCTCAACATCTAAACTAAATTCTTAGGAATTTTTGTTAATGTAATCAATAACATCGCCGACAGTTGAGATCTTCTCTGCATCTTCATCAGGAATTTCCATATCAAACTCTTCTTCCAAAGCCATAATAAGCTCAACAATATCCAAGGAATCAGCACCTAAATCATCTATAAATGAAGACTCCATAGTAATCTCATCTGCTTCAATTCCTAGCTGTTCAGCGATGATTGCTCTTACCTTATCGAATGCCATCACTTACACCTCCTTTCAAAGGCTTAATTAGTATATACTATTATATAAAATATATTTATCCCTTTACATTACCATTCCACCGTCAACATTTATTACCTGTCCTGTAATATAAGAGCTATAATCAGAAGCTAAAAAAGCTACCATGTTTGCTACCTCTTCAGGAGTTCCATATCTACCTAAGGGAATTTTAGATATTATATCTTCTTTTATTTTATCGGACAATACACTAGTCATTTGAGTATCTATAAATCCTGGTGCTACTACATTCACCTGCACATTACGAGATGCAAGTTCTCTGGCCACGGATTTTGAAAAACCTATAATACCTGCTTTGGCTGCAGCATAGTTTGCCTGACCTGCATTGCCAGCTATTCCACTAACTGACGAAATATTTATGATTTTTCCACTACGTTTTTTCATCATAATCCTAGAAACAGCCTTAGTGCAGTTAAAAACTCCCTTAAGGTTAATCTCCAACACTCTATCCCAGTCTTCTTCTTTCATCCTCATCAATAAACCATCTCGGGTGATCCCTGCGTTGTTTACTAAAATATCTATGGTACCCCAGTTTTCAATTATTGTATCTATCATCTTACTCACCGACTGGGAACAGGATACATCGCCCGCAATAGCAATGGCTTTGCCTCGACTCTCCTCTATTGCTTTAACCACTTCATTGGCAGCTTCAGCACTAGAGGAGTAATTAACAGCAACCTTTGCACCTAACTCGGCTAGCTTTATAGCTATTGCTCTCCCAATACCTCTGGAAGCTCCTGTTACAAGAGCAACCTTGCCAGATAAAATCATATTGCATCCTCCAATCCCTGTAAAGTCTTCTCTAAAGAAGCCATGTCCTGTACATTATATCCTTTTATATCCCGAGATATTTTTCTTAAGAATCCATTTAATGCTCTACCTGGTCCTACTTCTACAAATATGTTTATCCCCTGACTCATCATATAACGGACACTCTCTTCCCATCTAACAGGGCTGCTTACTTGACGTATTAGATTTTCCTTTATTTGAGCAGGGTTATCTTCTGCTTTAGCATATACATTGTTTACTACGGGAATGATTGGTGCCTTAATACGGATTTTTTCCAGTTCTTCTTTTAATCTAATCCCTGCAGGTTCAAGAAGAGGTGAATGAAAAGGTGCGCTTACTGGAAGCATTACAACTCTTTTTGCTCCCATTTCCTTGGCTAATGCACATGCTTTCTCCACCGCTTCTTTATGACCAGATACTACTATCTGTCCTGGACAGTTATAGTTAGCTGGAGTGATTGTTCCCATATCCACTGCTAATCGGCAGCATTCCTCTACTTTTTCAGTAGATAAGCCTATTATTGCCGCCATTGCCCCTATTCCCAAGGGTACTGCCTCTTGCATATACTGCCCTCTTTTTCTCACTAAAGGAATAGCATCTTCTAAGGATAGAGCCTGGGCAGCTACCAAAGCGCTATATTCTCCTAAACTAAGGCCTCCTACCATGTAAGGAGTATAGCCATACTCTTTAAGAGCAGTCATAGCTGCTATGCTAACCAGAAGTATAGCTGGCTGTGTATTTTCTGTCTTCATCAATTCATCTTCTGGACCATTAAAGCATAACTGTGTAATATTCTGTTTTAGAATATCATTGGCCTTATTGAAAATATCCTTTACGCTATCAAATTCATCATATAATTCTTTTCCCATTCCAACGTATTGGGCTCCCTGACCGGGAAAAATAAACGCAATCTTTTTCATAGCACTCTCTCCTAATATACCCATTTCATTAGTGCAGATGCCCAAGTCAGGCCTCCACCAAAACCTACTACAACAATGTTGTCACCCTTAGAAATAACATTAGATCTTACAGCTTCGTCTAAGGCTACTGGTATTGAAGCTGCAGACATATTACCAAATCTATCTAAATTAACATAAACTTTTTCTTTATCTAACTTTAATCTCTTCCTAGCTGCCTCAATTATCCTAATATTGGCCTGATGGGGTACCAAGAAGTCCACGTCTTCATTGGAAAGGCCAGCTAGTCTTACAGCTTCTTCAGAGGCTGATGCCATTATACGGACTGCAAACTTAAATACTTCACTTCCGTCCATATAGAGATAATGAAGCTTTTTCTCCACCGTTTCTATGGATGCCGGTCTTCTAGAACCACCAGCTTCGATCTTTAGTAGGTCACCTCCACTGCCATCAGCTCCAAGATACTGAGACAAAAGTCCATAGCCTTGATCTACCCTGGATAATACAACTGCCCCCGCCCCATCACCAAAAAGAATACATGTATTTCTATCGCTCCAGTCAGTAAATTTACTTAGGCTTTCTGCTCCAATAACTAAAATATTTTTATATATACCCGATGCTATAAACTGATTAGCCGTTATTAAACCATATATAAAGCCTGAACAAGCAGCACTTAAGTCAAATGCAGCAGCATTAACCGCCCCAATATTATGCTGAACAATACAAGCAGTAGAGGGCATATTATTGTCTGGAGTTATGGTAGCAACTAATATAAGATCTATATCTTTGGCTGATAATCCAGAGTTATCTAGGGCCTTTTTTGCTGCAATAGTTGCCATATCCGATGTAGCCATGGTAGCATCAGCAATGCGCCTCTCCTTAATACCAGTACGGGTTACAATCCACTCATCTGAGGTGTCTACTATTTTTTCTAAGTCCTTATTTGTCACAATATTGTCTGGTACAAAGCTACCTGTACCTATGATGCCTCCATTAAACAAAGCCCCCATATTAAACCTCCTTGGTGTCCTCCATGATATTGCTTCTAATATTTTCTAACACTTCCATGTCTATAAATCTCTTGCCTTGGCGGATAGCATTTTTTATAGCCCTAGCATCTGAACTGCCATGGGCTTTTATAATGCCCCCGTTTACACCCAGAAGTGGTGCACCGCCATGTTCTGCATAATCCAAAGAATCTTTTAATCCTTTTAAGCTAGGCTTTAACAAGAGAGCTCCCATTTTGGATCTAAATCCTTTGGTAAATTGCTCCTTCATTATGCTAAACAGACTAAATGCAAGGCCTTCTGTTAATTTCAGTATAACATTTCCAGTAAAACCATCACATACTACAATATCAACTATGCCTGCTGGAATATCTCTGGCCTCTACATTACCAAAGAAGTTAATATTGCTTTGTTCTTTAAGAAGGGAATAGGCTGCCTTTGTCAACTCATTACCTTTACCTTCTTCTGTGCCTATATTAACTAGCCCAACAGTAGGATTGGTTCTTCCCAATACTTTTTCCATATAGACTGTGCCCATAATAGCAAATTGAACCAAATTTTCAGGCTTGCAGTCTGCGTTAGCACCAGCATCTATCAATAGGACCGGTTTCTCTTTTGTAGGAATAAGTGGAGCCAAGGCAGGCCTGCTTATACCTTTTAATCGTCCCACTCTTAAAAGGCCTCCTGCCATTAAAGCACCTGTGCTTCCAGCTGAAATAAATACACTACCAGGATATTGCCGCAGCATTTCAAAACCTTTTACCATGGAGGAATCTTTTTTACGCCTTATGGCTATTACTGGAGGCTCATCTGGCTCTATAATTTCACTAGCATTTACTATATCAAATGCCTCTAAAGGAGCGTTTAGGGTTGAAAGATGTTTCCTTATCGTATCTTCTTGACCGACTAAGGTTAGGTTAATGTTATATTCATTAACTGCATCAACGCATCCCTTTAATATTTCCATAGGTGCATGGTCCCCACCCATTGCATCCACAATGATTTTCATTTCTCATTACCCTCCTGTGAATCTTCTACTTCTTCGGAGCCAATGGAAACTAAGATAAACTTACCTCTAAAGGCTTCTTCCTGCCTTACCTTAGTCTTGACCCATACAAAATACTTGTTGCCTCTTCTACGAATTACTTCAGCCCTAGCCACTAACTTGTCACCAGCATAGATAGGTACTTTATATTTGATATTGGCAACTCCTGTCAAAGCTACACGGGCATCAATTACTGCCAATGCTAGAGACTCAGCTTGAGCAAATATATAATGCCCCCTTACTACCCTAGAGCGCTGAAAAACCATATCGTCTGTAGTATTTAAAATAGAAATACCACCCTTGCCCAACTCGATATCCACTAGTTCCCCTACTATTTCCTTGCCTTCGATGGATTTTAGCTTGCTATAGTTTCTCTCTGCTACCTTTTTAATGCGTTCTCTTAATTCAGGAATTCCAAGTTCCAGTCTATCTAATCTAATGGTCTGAATACTGACATTGAATAGTTCACTAAGCTCTTCATCAGTCATAAAAGGATCTTCATTCAAACTCTCAATCAATTTTAATTGTCGTTCTTTTTTGGGCAAAACAATTTTTGTCATAGACCAATCACCTAATCACCCTTTTTTATATGTTTTTGGTTGGCTTAATTAGTTTTCTATTTATGTTTATTTTATATTTATGTAATACATACTATTAGTAGCAGGTGTTAAAACTAGTATATAATATTTAATACTATAATGCAATACTTTTTTTCTAAAGTCAACTGTTATCATTTGCTTATAATTATTTTATAATCATACTGACTGACGATAAGCTAAGATTTTCGGCGATTTGCCTTAGATAACTTAGTTTTTTCCAAAAATAAAAAACCTACCTCAACTATTAAGGTAGGTTTAAGTTTATTAGTCTTCCACTGTAATCACTTGTTTTTTATTATAATATCCGCATTCTTTGCACACTCTATGAGAAAGCTTCATGGTTCCGCACTGTGGGCACTCTGTCATTCCTGGCATAGTAACCTTCCAGTTAGCCCTGCGCTTATCTCTTCTTGCCTTTGATGTTTTTCTCTTTGGTACTGCCATGGTTATTCCACCTCCCTATCCCTATTAACAAAAAAGTCTTTCAAAGCTGCAAACCTGCTATCAATGGGTTCATGATCTTCATCCTTGCATTGACACTCACCTTTATTTAAGTTAGTGCCGCAATAGGGACAGAGACCTTTACATTCCTCAGTACATCGCCTTCTTGTAGGCAAATTAAGGAGAAATTCTCGGATCACAACATCATGGAGGTCAATAAGAGCATCGGAATAAACATAAATGTCCGGATCCTCTTCATCATGTAAAGATTTTAGATTAACCTCTATATCAAAATCCAACAAATAATCATAAGGCTCTGTACACATACCACACTGCAAGGTTGCTGTCCCCTCTATGTGAGCAGTCAAAGCAACTACATCGCCAGCATTTATCACATTACCTTTTACAAATAAAGGTTTATGAAAGCGAATTTCGTCGCCTTGAAAAGTAGTGTCTTTCATATCCATATTGCCTTCAAAATCCTTTGAAGAACCCACTTCCTGTAAAATGTCCGAGATATCAATTATCATTTTTATCACTCCATGATTTCATAGGCGGACGGATTTATTATATAGATTGGTCTAAGTTTTGTCAAGCTTTCAGTTAACAAAGTAGCTATATAAGCTCTAGGGTTTCCCTAGCTATCATCAGCTCTTCGTTAGTAGGAATCACTAAGACCTTAACTTTTGAATCATCAGTGCTAATCTCGCCTTCATTGCCTACAGTTTCATTTCGTTCCTTATCTATCTTTACACCCATAAATTCTAAACCGGAACAAGCCTCTGCCCTTACCCTTGGAGTATTTTCTCCAACTCCTGCGGTGAATACAATGCAATCTACCCCACCCATGGCGGCTGCATAGGCTCCTATATATTTTTTCACTTCATAATTGAATACATCTAAAGCTAATTGTGCTCGCTTATTTCCTTCAGCTGCTGCTTTGTGTAAATCTCTAAAGTCACTGCTTAAGCCTGATAATCCCAACATTCCGGATTCTTTATTAAGGATTTTATTTACCTCTTCATAAGACAAATTTTTCTTTTCCATCATATAGCTAAGTATAGCAGGATCCAAGCTTCCACTTCTGGTTCCCATGGGTAGTCCCTCTAAAGGAGTGAATCCCATGCTAGTATCTACGGATTTTCCGCCATCAACTGCTGCAATACTGGATCCATTACCTAAATGACAGGTAATAATTTTTAGGGATTCAATGGGCTTGCCCAACATAGCTGCGGCTTTTTGAGCAACATATTTATGAGAGGTCCCATGGAATCCATAACGCCTTACTCCGTATTCCTTATAGGCTTCATAAGGGATAGCATACATATAAGCCTTTTCGGGCATGGTTTGATGGAAAGCAGTATCAAAAACTGCTACCATGGGAGTATTGGGCATTACGCTCTTACATGCATTTATCCCCATTATATTGGCTGGGTTATGTAATGGTGCCAGCTCAATATTGGCCTCTATGGCCTTCATAACCTCATCATCTATAATCACTGAACTAGAGAACTGTTCACCACCATGGACTACCCTGTGACCCACAGCAGCGATCTCATCCATGCTTTCAATTACTCCATACTCTTTATCCGTCAAAATTTCTATAACCTTTTTTATGGCAGCTACATGATCCTTATAATCTCCTTTTATTACAACGGTATCTCTGCCTTGAGGAGTATGCTTTAACAAGGGATCAGGCAAACCAATTCTCTCTACGTTTCCCTTAGCTAAAACACTTTCATCCTTCATATTTATAAGCTGATATTTTAAAGATGAACTACCAGCGTTTATCACAAGTATCTTCATATTAAACCCTCCTAAATTAATTCTGTGCTTCTACTGCAGTAATAGCTACTACATTTACTATATCATCCACACTACAACCTCTGGATAAATCGTTAACAGGCTTAGCAAGTCCCTGACTCAATGGCCCTAATGCCATAGCCTTTGCCAGCTTTTGAGTAAGCTTATAAGCTATATTTCCTGCTCCTAAGTCTGGGAATATAAGTACATTTGCTTTCCCTGCAACAGGACTATCAGGAGATTTTTGTTGCCCAATTTCTGGATCTATAGCTGCATCCACTTGTAACTCTCCATCAATTAGCAAATCAGGGGCCAATTCCTTGGCAATCCTAGTTGCCTCTACTACCTTGTCTACAGATTCATGACTTGCACTACCTTTAGTTGAGAAGGATAACATAGCTACTCTAGGCTCCATATCAGCTAGCACCCTTGCAGATTCTGCAGCACTAACAGCTATTGAAGCTAATTGTTCTGCAGTAGGATCAGGATTTAAACCACAATCTGCAAATATAAAAACTCCATTTTCTCCATATTCACAATCAGGCACTTCCATCAAGAAGCAACTGGATGCTATAGAGATTCCAGGACGAGTTTTGATTATTTGAAGGGCTGGTCTCCACACATCTGACGTGCTGTTTACTGCACCAGCTACCATGCCATCAGCGTCTCCCATCTTGACCATCATACATCCAAAATAAAGGGGATTCTTTATGGTTTCCTCAGCTTTCTCTTTGGTCATGCCCTTATGCTTACGAAGCTCTACTAGCTCATTGGCATAGGCTTCAGCTTTATCGGACTCTAGAGGATTCACAAAAGAAACCCCACTTAAATCAATATCTCCGGCTTTAGCTTTAATAGCCGCTTCATCTCCTAATAGGATAATATTGGCTATACCTTGGCTAACAATCTTTTGACTGGCTTCTAACATTCTGCGATCATCGCTTTCAGGAAGAACAATGGTCTTTTTAGAAGCCTTTGCTTTTTCTAAAATTTTGTCCATTATACTCATAAAAAAACTCCTCTCTAAGCTTTAGTATATATGGTGCTATATCTTATCATAAATACTTGTTAAGATAGCCACAAAGTTTCCAACCAAATAGTTATTCTACATAAATGGTCAAAATCCTTCATTTTGGAGAATTATTTCGTTACTTTTCTATCTTGAAACAAGAGTATCCTATTTATATAATTATTATATCCTATTACCCAATTTTTTTGAAGGAATGATGAATTTGTCTAAGGTATTGGGCATAGTAGCAGAATATAACCCTTTTCATAAGGGACATCTATATCACCTAAACCAAGCTGTGCAGCTAATACAGCCTGATTATACAATAGCTATAATGTCAGGGAATTTCACCCAGCGGGGCGAACCAACAATTATAGACAAATGGGCTCGCACCAGAATGGCTCTAGAAAATGGTATTGAATTGGTTTTAGAGCTGCCAACGCTTTATGCATGCCAAACAGCAGAGCTCTTTGCTGCCGGAGCCATTGAAACCCTGCATCAAACCGGTTTAGTCACCCATATTGCCTTTGGAAGCGAATACCATAACATAGAGCACCTGAAAAAAATAGCAGGAATTCTAGCAGAAGAGCCTGAGGGTTATAGAAAATTATTAAAGTCCTATTTAAATCAAGGTCTATCCTTTCCTGCTGCACGCTTAGAAGCCATTAAACACTACATTTTAGATACACAAGAGGATGATAATTTATCATCTCAAATTATTGATCAAATATTGAAAGGCTCAAATTCTATCCTGGCAATAGAATACCTAAAGGCCCTTATTAGATTAAAAAGTTCCATACAACCTATAATTATACCCCGTGTAGGATCCTCTTATAATGCCGACGTCATTGAAGGAGAATTTTCTAGCGCCACTGCTATACGCAAAGCTATATTATCAGGGCAAAAATTGGACACTATAAGTCACACATTGCCTAATATTTCCCTGAAAATATTGAAAGACTCTATTAATCATGGACGTGGGCCTATATCTATGAATTCCTTTGAACAGCTACTGCTAGGGATGATTAGACAAGCCAGTCCTTCGGAAATAGCTAGTTGGATGGACGTAGAGGAGGGACTTGAAAATCGTATAAAAAGATACGCATTGGAATGTACCTCCATAGAAGATTTTCTATTAAAAGCCAAGACCAAAAGATATACTTATACAAGGCTTCAAAGAATTTTGATCCACGGTTTGCTAAGAATGAAGACGGAGGATGTAATTAAATTTGGCATCAAGGATGGTCCTAGCTATATTAGAATATTGGGTTTTAATACCAAAGCCACTCCTCTATTAAGCAAGCTCAAAAAAACATCCAAGCTGCCTATTATTACAAAACCATCACATTATTACAGGCATAAATCTGATAATATAAATAAGATATTCCAATATGAAATACTAGCTACAGATCTATATGTACTGGCTTTTCCAAATCCAGACCACCGAAGGGGAGGACAAGAGCTCACCCAAGGTATAGTTAGGATTTAGTCTGAAATTCTTCAATCTTTTTCTTTATCTCATCAATCACCTCTAGAGTTGCCCTCCTCCCCTCCTCAACACATCGTTTCACCTCATCGAAATTCATCGGATTAATATCACCAAGCTCAGGATATATGTATATATCTTCATCATTAATTATACTGTCCACTAATGCCAACTCAATCACTTCAAAGGATTGAAGAATAATTCCTAATATATTGGAGGGGTCACCGTGCTGTCCCCTATACCCAACATCAACTCCTATTATTATATCAGCACCCATATCCCTAACTACTCTTGTAGGTAATCTTTCTAATAATCCTCCATCTACCAACACTTTGTCACCATCAAAAACCGGTACAAAAATACCGGGGATTGAAATGCTGGCACGAACAGCCTTATAGACCTCCCCTTTATCCAGAATAACTGATTGGTTGCTCTTTAAATCCACTGCTGTTACTTTTAATGGTATTTTCAGCTCATCAAAGGTTTTTCCTTTGGTAAGTAAGCGAATAAGCTCTTCTATCCTTTCTCCTTTTACAAAACCTAGTTTGGGAATGGCCACGTCATAGTACATTCTCATATCCAAATTTTCAGCTATACCTTCCATCATTTGGGGTGAAATGCCAGAGGCATATAGGGCACCCACAATTGCTCCAATGCTGCTCCCAGCTATAAGATCTGGAAAAATACCATGCTCCTCTAGAACCTGTAGTACACCTATATGAGCCAATCCTCTAGATGCTCCTGCACCTAGAGCCAAACCGATACGGGGCTTTTTCTTCATATTCAGCTCGCTCCTCCAATATAATATATCGAGACCAAGTGATAAGGGGGAGTTTCTACTTGCCTTTAAGATATAAACAATTTCAAAAGCTAATAATCATTATTTTAGCTCTTATAATTATTATACTTATTATCTCATTTCCCAAACAATCCCTTTCAGCAGCGCTTAAAGGTTTAAATACCTGGCTAAATGTAGTATTACCTTCCCTGCTCCCTTTTTTTATTGTTTCAGATATTATGATACAGCTAGGATTTGTTGATTTTTTATCCGCAATGTTAAATCCAATAATGAAACCCCTATTTAACTGTCCAGGCCATAGTTCCTTCGTTTGGATAATGAGTATGGCCTCTGGCTACCCCATGGGAGCAAAACTCGTAGCTTCCTTATATGAGGAAGGTTCAATATCTAAAGTAGAAGGACAAAGAATGTTAGCCTTTTGTAATACTTCCGGCCCTCTTTTTATGATTGGAGCTGTAGGAATTGGCATGCTACAAAGCCCAAAGGCAGGAAAGATCATCGCTGTTAGCCACTATACTGCTGCTCTAGTTTTAGGCTTACTATTTCGTTTTTATGGTAGACAAAAAGAGAGCATAAGGGTATCGTCTACCAAACCTAGAATAAAATCTGCTTTTCAAGAATTGCTAATGGCTAATTCTAAAAGCAACAAATCTTTAGGTAATATATTAAGCAGTTCAGTTAAAAGCTCAATGGAATCGCAAGTACTAATAGGCGGGTTTATAATATTGTTCTCTGTTATAATAAACTTACTTATACCTGAACAAGCTGCCAATAATTCAAATCTTTCCGCTAATAAATGGATCTTTTCATTTCCTAGGGAGTGGCAACTAATGAAACCTCTAGGCGCTGGTATTTTAGAAATAACCACTGGATGCCAACTATTAGGGGACTCCATTGCAGATTTCAAAAATAAACTAATAGCCGCTTCCTTTATAATTGGCTGGGGTGGTTTTTCTATTCATAGTCAGGCTATTAGTCTATTAGCCAACACAGACCTTTCTATAGGTTTATATCTTGTATCAAAATTCCTACACGGCCTTTTTGCAGCTGGAATTACATATGTATGCATAATAATTACTGGGATTGATTCAGTACCTGCCTTTAGTAATTATCCATCTATTATAAATATAACTATACCCAGTACCTTAGCTGCTTCACTACAGCTCTTAGCATCTGCTATCCTTAGTCTTTTAGCCCTGTACCTTCTGGCTACATTAACTAGAGTCATAAAATCTAAGGGCTAAAATTTTACAGGAAAAAATCGGCCAAATCATAGGCCGATTCCTATTTTATATTTTTAAGCTCTTCTCTATTCTTTCTAAGTATCTCTACTTGTTCTAAAAGAAAGTCCTCCACCTGCGCTAACAGATTATCAGCGTATTCTCTAGAACCTAAGCGGATTTCTCTAGCATTGATTTGACTGTTTTCTATTATTTCACGTGCTTGTTGATAGGCCCTTTGGGTAATCTCATTTTCTTCCACCAAAGTCTCTATCCTCTTTTCAGCTTCCTTTATAATGGTTTCAGATTCTTTCTGGGCTTCCACTAATATCTTTTGTCTCTCCATCCTAAGCCATTCAGCTTGTTTAATTTCTTCCGGTAAATTTAATCTAATATCGTTTATTATCTCCAAACATTTATCACGGTTTACTAAAATTCTATTACCAAAAGGGATGCTAGCGCCCTTATTTAACTCCTCCTCTAAAAGGTCTAATAAACTAAGGATATTCAAGGATAATCCCCCCAACCAATCTTTTTATTAATCTTTTTGTTTTTGTTTTAATTTACGATAAATATCAGGTATTATACCATCTGGTACTAAACCGGTTATACAACCACCTAAGCTTGCAACTTCCTTAATCATACTGGAACTTAAAAATGAATACTTATGATTCGTCATAAGAAAAACTGTTTCTACATTGGGATCAAGTTTTCTATTCATCAATGCCATTTGAAATTCGTACTCAAAATCTGATATGGCTCGCAGGCCCTTTACTATTACTTGGGCATTCTTTTTGTGTATATAATCCATTAATAGACCTTCAAAGCTTTCCACTTCAACATTGGGTAAATCCGTAACGGATTTACGTATTAGCTCTACTCTTTCTTCTGTGGTAAAAAGGGGTTTTTTATTATAATTTCTAACTACTGCAACTATTACTTTATCAAACATCTTTGCCGAACGTTTAATAATATCCAAATGTCCATTGGTAACTGGATCGAAACTTCCTGGATATACAGCTATTCTCACGAATGTCTCATTCCTTCCTATAAAAACTTACACCAGTTCCACCATACTTACGAAAATCATAACGGCAAAGTTCAGCTATCCTATCAGGCAATATTGTCTTAGAGTCATGCTCTACAATTACAATACTATCATTATGTAAAATATTAGCTTCATATATCAATTGCAATAAAGATTCTTCATAGCCTTTAGCATATGGTGGATCCATGAAAACTATATCAAAAAGAATATCACGTTTGGATAGCTCCGTCAATCCTCTTGCAGCATCATTTCGGTAAATCTCCACATGATCTTGGTAACCTAGATTATAACAATTTTTCCTAATAGTCTTTACAGCGTTAATATCCCTATCAATGAAAATTGCCTTACTAGCACCTCTGCTTAGGGCTTCTAAACCAAGATTCCCTGTCCCTGCAAATAAATCCAAAACAAGGCTATTGGGAATCCGAATTTGTATAATATTAAATATAGCCTCTTTTACCTTGTCTGAGGTAGGTCGGGTATTCCTTCCTTTTATGGATTCCAATATTCTACCCTTTGATCGGCCTGCAATAATACGCAATCTGCCGCCTCCTGTTACTTTTAATGACATTTTTTATAATATTTAAATTTTATCATATTTAAATTTTGCAAACAAGCATTATACAATAAAAAAAGGAACAGGTTTTGTAAAAACCCGCTCCTTTTTTTAATATATTACCTACCACTCATTTGTCTCTGAGCCTGCTCAATCATTCTCTTAACCATCTGGCCACCTATATGACCAGCTTCTCTAGAAGTCAGATCCCCATTGTAACCCTGTTTTAAATTCACACCTAATTCGTTAGCAATCTCGTACTTCATGTTTTCAAGGGCTTGTTTAGCTTCTGGTACAAGATTGTTTTTGCTTCTGCTTGGCAATATATTCACCTCCTAGTGTCGAATGTACTATTAATTTGTCCAATATTATATTTTTTACACTAGTAAATTAAGGAATTGCCAAGCTTAATTAAATACTATTTCATCTATTTTTTTGAATACTTTTTCATGGGCTTGATCTAATATCTTTTGTTTTTTGTCTCTATCATCTAATTCCATAATCCATTGTGCTGCTGTTTGAACTTCTTTTAAAATATCCATATCTCTGATTAGATTGGCTATCTTAAATTCAGGCAGACCATGCTGTCTTACACCCAAAAAATCACCAGGTCCTCTAAGCTCTAAGTCCTTTTGAGCTATTTCAAAACCATTGTTGGTTTTGACCATAATATTCATTCTTTCTCTGGCAATACTGTTTTTAGTATCAGCTATAAGGATACAGTAGGCCTGACTATCACTCCTGCCTACTCGTCCTCTCAGCTGATGAAGCTGAGCCAAGCCAAACCTTTCAGCATTTTCTATAACCATTAAATTTGCATTAGGCACATTGACTCCTACTTCGATTACAGTAGTAGATACTAAAACATCTATCTCCCCATTTTGAAATTTTTTCATAACCTCGTCTTTCTCGTTTCCATTCATCCTTCCATGAATTAGCCCCAACCGTAAATCAGATAAGGGCCCTTGCTTCAGGGAATCATAAAGCTCAACTGCTGATTTAACGGGAATTTTGTCAGATTCTTCTATTAGAGGACAAACCAAATAACTCTGATACCCTAACTTAGCCTGTTTTCTGATAAAAGCATATACCCGCTGCCTCATGGAAGATGGTACATGATAGGTCTTTACAGGCTTTCGGCCAGGGGGCAATTCATCTATTAACGATATATCTAAATCTCCATAAAAGATGAGAGCAAGAGTTCTAGGTATAGGTGTTGCCGACATTACTAACATATGGGGGTTGGTTTTTCCTTTTTGCATTATGGCAGCCCTCTGCCTTACCCCAAACCTGTGCTGCTCATCGGTGATTACTAAACCTAACTTATTAAATTTTACATCCTCTTGTAATACAGCATGAGTAGCAATAACTATATCCACTTCTCCTTTATATATTCTGTCCTTTACCTGCTCCTTTTCCTTATTTCTCATTCCTCCTATTAAGAGGCATATGTCAATTCCCAATCCATCCAAAATACCCTTTAGACTTTCATAATGCTGCCTTGCAAGAATTTCTGTAGGAGCCATCATCACTCCTTGATAACCTGCCAAAAAAGCTACATATAAAGCAACAGCAGCCACTATAGTTTTTCCTGATCCTACATCCCCATATACAAGGCGATTCATGGGAATTCCCTTTTTAAAATCTGCTAATATCTCTTTAATAACCCTTTTTTGGGCTCCAGTTAAAGAAAAAGGAAGTTTATTTATAAATCCTTTTAATTTGCAACTATCCCATTCAAATATTAATCCTTCGTTTTTTGCTCTAAAATTTTCTCGAACCGCATAGATATCCATTTTCATAAAAAACAGCTCCTCAAACACTAACCGTCTCCGAGACCATTCCAGGGCTTTTTCATCTATTGGGAAGTGAATATTATTTATTGCATATCCTTTCTCAGATAAGGTGAATTTATGCCTAATTATGTTGGGCAACTCATCTTTTATATTGCCTTCTAATTTATTTAAGATTTGCTTTATAAGATCCCTTAAATCTCTTTGGGTTAATCCTTCCACCAAGGAATAAACTGGATCTAATCGGCCTTTATTATGAACTTCCTGCTTGTATTCCTCAACCTGTGGGTTTTGAATCTGAACTTGCCCATATGCAAAAACTGCTTTACCATATACATAATAAGCTACACCTTCCTTATACTGATTTGCTCTATAAGGCTGATTATACCAAACACAAACTACTGTTCCAGTGTCATCCTTAGCCCGCCATTTTAATATTGACAAATTCTTTCGTTTTCTAACAAGCTGTGGCTTACCATAAAATTTAACGCAAAGGGAAACCTTTTGATTCCTTTGAATGGATGCTATATCAATTATTCCTCCATGTTTTTCATAATCCCTAGGAAAAAAATATAATGCATCTTTTACTGTATAAATGCCCAGTTTAGATAGCAATTTGGCTTTTTTAGGACCTATTCCCTTTATTGTTTGTACTGATTCATCTAATAAATCCATTTTTATCACCTGTTTAATGCTTTTATACTAGCAAAAAAGCTGGAATCAAGTCCCAGCTTTTAGTTTGTGCATTATAAAATTGGTTTATGGCCAATATATTGCATTTTATTCTACAGAAATAATATAATAGTATAATGGCTGTCCTCCAAAATGGACTTCCACGTCTAAATCAGGATAATTCTCCTCTATATACTCAGCAATCTCTTCAGCCTTATCTGCTTCCACATCCTGACCATACAATATGGTTACAATTTCACTGTCTTCATCTAGCATTTTTTCCAATAAGGATATGGTTGTCTTAGTAATATCATCACCAGCTACAGCTATTTCTCCATCCACAAGTCCGATGATATCATCCTTTTTTATAGAAATCCCGTTATACTCAGAATCTCTGACAGCATAAGTAACCTGACCAGATTTAACATATTCCATTGCTTCTGTCATATTAGTGGTATTGCTGTCCACATCGGATTCTGGGTTAAAAGCTAATATTGCAGCCAGCCCTTGTGGAATTGACTTACTGGGTATTACAATAATATTTCTATCACTTATTTCCTTTGCCTGTTTAGCTGATAATATTATATTACTATTATTGGGTAATACAAATACATTCTTTGCATTGGTGGCTTCTACAGCATTTAATATATCCTCAATGCTTGGATTCATGGTCTGTCCACCCTCGATTATATGATCTACAGCCAGATCCTTGAATATAGTACTTATACCATCGCCCATGGCTACAGCTACTACAGCAAATTCTTTTTGCTTTTTGGCATTTTGATGATTTTCATGGTTTTCCATAATAACATGGCGATGTTGTTCTCTCATATTATCTATCTTTATTCCAGACAGCTCACCAAACCTAAGAGCCAATTGCAAAGCCTTTCCTGGCATATTTGTATGGACATGAACCTTAATTAGATCCGTGTCACCTACAACTACGATGGAGTCACCCAAATTTTCCAACCTTTTCTTTAGCTTCTCTATATCCTCTTCTTCAACATATGGAAATAGATTCTTTATAAAAAACTCGGTACAATATCCATATTTAATATCTGTTTCCACGCCTACATCAACAGGAGCAACTTTAGCAGGAGTCTCATCTTCCATTATAGGCAAGGAATCAGTATCATAAGCTCCCGTTAGTCCCTGAGTAGCACCCATCAAAATATGTAAAATACCCATACCTCCTGAATCCACTACGCCTGCTTCCTTTAAAGGGGGAAGCATATCAGGAGTTTTATCCAGGGTATCCTTGGCTACTTTAATAATCTCTCTATTGAATGACTCAAAATCAGTATACTTTTTGCATAGTTTTAATGCCTGCTCACCAGTTACCCGTGCAACTGTTAGCATTGTCCCTTCCACTGGTTTCATAACTGCTTTGTATGCAGTTTTTGCTCCCTCATGTAGAGCTTCAGCGTATTCCCGGGTGGACATCTTGTCCACATTTTGTAAGGCTTTTGCAAAGCCTCTAAATAATTGGGATAGAATAACCCCAGAGTTTCCTCTGGCACCTTTTAAAGCTCCCTTGGAAGCTGCATCTGCTACTTTGGCAACGGTATTCTCTTTAGTAGCCTGAATTTCTTTTATGGCTGCCATCATGGTCAGGGACATATTGGTACCTGTGTCTCCATCAGGAACAGGAAAAACATTTAAGGCATTTACAGCTTGCTTATTTTTCTCCAAGTACTGAGCAGCTGCAAAAAACATCTCCCTTAATTTTATTCCATCTATGTATTCTCTACTCAATGCACTACCTCCTTCGGCGACAGAAGAAACTATACCCTGACACCTTCTACCGTGACATTAACTTTTTTAACATTCATTCCAGTAAAGTTTTCAACATTATATTTGACTGTATCTATTATATTTTCTGCTACTGCAGCAATGGAAATCCCATATTCCACTATAATAAAAAGATCTATGATTATTTCTTCACCTTGCGTATGTACTTTAACACCTTTAGATAAATTATCTCGGCCTAACAACTCAACAATTCCATCAGTGGCGCGTTTTGACGCCATACCTACAATGCCGTAGCATTCTATAGCAGATATACCTGCTAAGGTAGCTATAACTTCATCAGAAATTACTATCTCACCCAAGGCATTAGTCTTCCTAGCACTCACTAATGTTCCTCCTCTCCTCTCCTATTATTGCCTTCTACTTTCTTCTAGCCCTGTTATACCTTACTAAATAATTACAATTTCCAGCGCCATTACATTTATATTATATTCTATATTATTACTACCTATCATGCAACATGAAATTTATCTTTTATTTCTTGTCAAATCTTCTCCTTAATGGTACAATAGTAATGTTTTAATTGGTGCATTAGATAAAAGTAAAAAGTACCGACTTTTTATGCCATAGTATCAAAGGAGGTGTTAATAATGGCTCAAGTTTGTGATATATGCAACAAAGGTAAATTGTCCGGACACAATGTTAGTCACTCAAATAGAAAAACCAATAGATTTTGGAAGCCAAATCTTAAAAAAGTAAGAGCGATAGTTAACGGAAGCACCAAAACAATTAAGGTATGCACTGAGTGCATCCGATCAGGTAAGGTAAGAAGAGCTCTTTAATATTTAAGAAGAACATAGAAAAACGTGCACATTTGCACGTTTTCTGTCTTTTAGCAACTATTTTTTAGTTACTATTCCTGCGAAATATTCTAATCAGTTTACCAAGGAAGCTTGGTAGCTTTATAACATAGATTCTCATAGGGTCACCTCCGCCCCATAACAATGAGAATACCTAAACCTACTAGAAACATTCCAAATAAGACCATCCAAGCCCATATAGGGATATATATAAGTATCAATAAAACTCCCCCACCAATTAAAATTATGCCGATTAGGGTATCAATATAAGAATTTCTTTTTGGACAACGTGACCGTCTTTTAATCATGGCTTCACATCCCTATATAGTAGCATCTACTCTAGCTTATGCACTATTAAAGGGATATGTGCATTTAATCTTTGGTGAGCACCCCTATAAGCCAGCCTTTTTTTATCTTTACCACTGCTTTTTCTTCCTCAAGTATATTGCTAATACCTAATGGAAAATCTAAAGTCAAAGTTCCATTATAAAGAGGATAAGCCAATCCTTGAGTATACTCAACAAGTACATCTTGAGAGAAGGGTATTAACGACACAATTTGACCTACATGCCCTTCTATTTCCAAAATATCATTGCTCATCATGATAGTATTATGACTATGCAAAATCTTTGCTTTAATTCCTCTAGATTCCAGACGATAAAGTAGCATTATATTAGCGAAGGAATGATCCCATCTGCTGCCCAGAGCACCTATAATATAAACACATTTAGCACCCTTTTCAATGGCTATATCCACTGCTATATGGGTATCCGTCCAATCTTTTTCCTTTGGATAGGTCTTAATGGCAATGCCCATGTTCTTGTATTTTTGTAACAGCTGAGTTGGGATTGAGTCGAAATCCCCCACCAATAAATCAGGTATAATACCAAGTTTTTCTAAATGCCTGGCACCCCCATCAGCGCATATAACAAAATCCCAATCCAGGGAGTTTTTCTTAATATATTCTACATCTCCTAAATGACCACCAGAAATAATTAATACCTTCATAACGAGCTTACTTCTTTCTTCATATCTTTTATCATTTTTTTGGGATCTGGTGCATTAAATACTGCAGAACCTGCAACAAAAACATTAGCACCAGCTTTAGCTACCTCTTTAATATTATTAATAGATATACCCCCATCTACTTGTATATCCACATTTAAATTCATATAGTCAATCTTTCTTCTTAATTCCTTTATTTTATCCATAATAGCTGGAATAAACGTCTGTCCTCCAAAGCCAGGATTGACAGTCATTAATAAAACCATGTCTAAGTCTTCTAACACATAATCCAATACATTTAAAGGCGTTGATGGATTTAAAGAAACCGATGCTTTAACACCCTTTTGCTTAATGTGTTGTATGGCCCTGTGCAAATGTGGCAACACCTCTGCATGTACAGTTATAATATCAGCGCCTGCATCTACAAACTCATCAATATAATCCATTGGATTGGTCATCATAAGATGAACGTCAAAGGGAAGTTGCGTCCTGTTCCTTATGGATTTTACAACTAGCGGACCAAAGGTTAAATTGGGCACAAAATGCCCATCCATAATATCTATATGTATATAATCTGCACCCCCCTCATCTAGCATTTCTACTTGTTCTCCCAATCTGGAAAAATCAGCTGAAAGTATAGACGGTGCAATCTTAATCACCATATATTCCTCCTAAACTCTCTTAATTCGTTTAAAATTCTTATATATCGTTCATATCTGCCTTGAGATATAACACCTTCTGCCACGGCTTCTTTTACCTTACAGCCAGGTTCCTGATCATGCATGCAACCATTAAATCTGCATTGATGCATATAATCTAAAAAATCTGGATAAAGATAAGATAAGTCCTCTGGCATCACTTCATTCATATTCATTGTGCTAAAGCCGGGAGTATCTACTATCATACCCCCTGATGGAAGTATTAGTAATTTCGTATGCCTAGTTGTATGCCTGCCCCTTCCTATCTTTTCACTTAATTGTCCTGTTTCCAATTCCTTTTCTGGGCAGAGTACATTGATAATAGAAGATTTTCCAACACCCGATTGGCCTGCTAAGGTTATAATATTATCTTTTATTATATCTTTTAGCTGTTCAAATCCTCTCTGTTCTTTACAAGATAAGGTAATAATGGGATATGGAGTAGATTTATAGATATCCTTAACATCCCTTATCTCTTTCTCGCCTACCAGATCTACCTTATTTATCAAAAGTATTACATTTATACCATTATTCTCAGCACTGACCATCAATTTATCAACAAGATAAAAATCAGGTTCAGGATGAGTAGGGGCTAGTACTATTCCCAATAGATCTATATTAGCTACAGCGGGACGCAGCAACTGATTCTTTCTTGGATGTATCTCTACAATTGCCTTGTCCTTATAAGATATGGTTACCTTGTCACCTACCATAGGAACAATATTGTCCTTTCTAAATATGCCTCTGGCCCTACAGCGAACAATATCCCCATCTACTAAAACATCGTAAAAGCCTCCTACACCTTTAGTAATAATACCTTGCCTCATTAATCTGTATCATCACCTTTCTTAGTAAAATCTATAGTTGTCCTATAAGAAAGTTCATTGTCTATATAGATTTCATACTCTGCTACTCCTTTTCCTTCCAACCTAATGGTCAGTATTTCATCATTCACAGTATGGAACCTGTTATAAACCTCTGTAGTTTGACCATTTTGTATCTTTTTGACCACTATATTTACCGTTTCCTTATCACTACTTATACTGGATAAGTCAATATTTATATCCTTTGGATAAGTAGGTTGTGGTCCTAAGCTTACCACAAGATCAATAGATCTATATTCCGAGACAGTTTCACCTGGAGCCAGACTTTGCTCAATTACCGTACCTTTGCTAGCTGTATCGCTGTATTCTTGGCTAATCTTATTTAGCTTCAATCTGTCCCCATTAATCATTTGCTTTGCAACCTCAAGCTGTTGTCCAATATAGTTTCCCACTGTTACCAGCTTCTCTTCAGGACCTAAACTTATAACCAAACTTATTTCTGTACCCTTAGCAACCTCAGTATTGGGAGGTATAGATTGTCCAATGACTGTATCGCTAGGATATTCACTATTTATATATTCATGTTCACCTAATGTTAAACCTTGATTTTCAAGGGCTATCTCAGCTTCCCTTTTTGTACTTTTTTCCACATTGGGCACCAATACAGTTTCAGGTCCCAGGCTCAATACTACCCGTACAGTATACTCAGGTTTAACCATAGTGCCCTTATCTGGATGCTGAGATATAATATAATCCTTCTCTATCTCATCGCTATGGGTTCTGCCCTCTATACTAATGTATAGGTTATTCTCTTCTAAAAGAGCCTTGGCATCGTCAAAAAACATATTCTCTATATCTGGCACTTCTATTTCTTGACTTACAAAATTATTTTCAAAGATACGAGCTCCAATAAAAAATGCCAATATCATTACTATAATAGATGGAATGGCTATGAGAAGTATCTTTAGCCAAGGCTTTTTCTTTGATTCATTTGGACTAGAATCAGGTTCAACTATCTCATCCTTTATGGGTTTTATCACCTGGGTTGGGGCATCGCTGTCATAGTTGGGTACAACAAAATCTCCATTGGGCTCTTCCAGAGCTCTTTTTAAGTCTTCAATCATTTGGCCAGCACTCTGATACCGTCTTTCTGGCTGTTTTTCAATAGCTTTTTGGATAATATCTTGAAGGCTTTTATATATTCCAGGATTTATCTCTCCCGGTGGCTTAACCTTTTCCTGTATATGCTTAATAGCTACAGATACGGCTGTATCGCCTTCAAAAGGTAAAGTACCTGTCACCATTTCATAGAGCACTATCCCTAAAGAATAAATATCTGATTTTGCGTCTGTATATCCTCCCCTGGCCTGTTCTGGTGAAAAGTAATGAACTGAGCCTACAACATTTGAACCTGCCAGGGTAATGGTGGTGGAAGTGACAGCCCGAGCTATGCCAAAATCTGCAACCTTTACCGTATAATCGTCCCCTATTAAAATATTCTGAGGCTTAATATCTCTATGGACAATACCATTTTTATGGGCATGTTCCAGGGCAGCTGCGATCTGCAATGCTATTTTTATAGCCTCCCTAGAATCTAATTTTCCCTTTTCTCGCACATAATCCTTAAGAGTTTTTCCACACACATATTCCATCACAATATAATATATTCCATCTTCTTGCCCAACATCGTAGACATTGACTATATTGGGATGAGATAAGCTGGCTGCAGCCTGAGATTCCCTTTTAAAACGTTTGACAAAGTTTTCATCTTCTACTAGTTCTGGCCTTAAAATTTTGACTGCAACATATCTATTCAAAAGATGGCACCTGGCCTTGTACACAATGGCCATACCACCTGCACCTATCTTTTCTATTAATTCATATCTTCCTCCTAGAATCTTACCTAACAACGGCATCACCCCTCTTTCACCATGCCGTAGTATTTAATAGCCACAACAGTAATGTTGTCCAGGCCTCCCCTTTCTAGAGCCTGATCAACTAAAGTGGAAGCAAGCTCTTGCATAGAACTACTAGATTCAAACAACTCTATACTCTCCTGCAGATCTACATGTAGAACTAGTCCATCAGTACATAGAAGAATTATATCGTCCTTTTCAAGAGCTATATTATAACAGTCAATTTCTATACTCTTCTCAGTACCTAAGGCCCTGGTAATGATATTTTTTTGGGGGTGATTTTCAACTTCTTCAAGGGTAATGGTTCCATTATCTAATAACTCCTGTACCAATGAATGATCCTTGGTTATCTGGATGATTTCACCATTTCTAATTAGATATCCACGGCTATCTCCTACATGGCCTAAATAAACCTTTCCTTCATCAAAAAAGGACAAAACTAAAGTGGTGCCCATACCTTTACAATCTTCATGGTCTTGGGCATAGCTAAATACTCTATAGTTGGCTTCTCTTATGGACTTCTCTATTAGATCTGTAGGATTTTCATTGTATTCATCAATGCTGTTGTCAAAAATTTCCACTATAGTCTCTACTGCCATACGACTGGCTATTTCCCCAGCATTGTGACCACCCATACCATCAGCTACAATAGCTAACTTTTGATTCTTTTGATGAGCTGAAATATAGTAATAATCTTCATTAGTTTTCCGAACCATTCCCCTATGACTACACCCACCATATTCTAATATCATGTACCTCACCTCATTTTCTTAACCCTATCTATTTGTTATTTTTCTAAACTTTCTAAATATCTTCTTCTTAGCTGGCCACAAGCCCCCTCTATATCCTGACCTAACTCTCTACGCCTTGTAACTTGAACTCCTAAGGATTTTAGTGTATGTATAAAGGCCTGGATTCTAGATTCACTACTTCGTTTAAAAGATGCCCCTTCAACTTCATTTATTGGAATCACATTAACATGGCAGGGGAAATCCTTCAACTTATGAGCTAATTCCTGGGCATTTTTCACATTATCATTTAATCTTTCTATAAGAGAATATTCAAAGGTTACTCGTCTACCAGTTTTTTCAAAATAATATCTTCCAGCTTCAATAACTTCATCTACACTATAGGCGGAAGCTACCGGCATAATTTTCTTTCTAAGCTCGTCATTAGGTGCATGAAGAGAAATAGATAGAGTAATAGGAATACTCTCATGGGCTAACTTTCTCATTTTTGGTACTAATCCGCATGTAGAAAGGGTTATGTTTCTGTAGCTTATATTTAAGCTTTCAGGATGGTGAACCAAACGAAGAAACTTTATCACCTTATCATAATTGTCTAGAGGCTCACCACTGCCCATAAGAACTATATTGCGTATTCCCCGCTCTCCCGCCTGTCCCAATTCCCTATTTGCCATCAGGACTTGGGCTATCATCTCTCCTACTTCTAAATTTCGCACCAATCCCTGCTTTGTAGATGCACAAAAACTGCATCCCATCCTGCACCCAACTTGGGTGGACAAACACAAGGTATTGCCATAATTATATTTCATCACAACACATTCTATTATATTATGGTCTTCAAGTAAACACAAATATTTTATTGTATCTCCTCTTTTTGATACTCGCTTATCTAGCAGCTTTACACTACCAATTATATATTTTTCTTCAAGCTCTTTTCTAGTGGCTTTAGGAAGATTTGTCATATCTTCAAAACTATTGACTCCTTTATATAGCCAGTTTATCACCTGTTTAGCTCTGAAGGTCTGTTCTCCCATCGCTTGCAGTTCTGCTACAATTTCATGGGGCATTAAACCTAGAATGTCCACCTTTGTATCTGTCATATTTTTATCCTCCTTAGCTTTGCAATAAAAAACCCATCTAGCCCCTCTTTATTAGGCATCAATTGAATCATTCCATCCTGGATCACAAAATCCTTTAAGCCATTTGGTAGTTCTTTATGAAATCCTTCCAATACAAATTCAGGATTTTCATTTAGAAATCTTTCAATCATCCTATTGTTTTCCCAAGGATTGATGGTACAAGTACTGTATACTAAAATTCCATCATATTTTAGATATCTACTACAATTTGTGAGTATATCCCATTGTAGTTGGTATAGAGAATCCAGTTCTTCTTTGCTTATCCTAAGTTTTATATCAGGTTTTTTGTGCATCACTCCCCAGCCTGAACAAGGTACGTCTAATAAAACCCTATCTATATTTCCTTCAAATTCTGGATTAAATATAGTTGCATCCTGAATCCTAGTATGGACTATAGAGGCTTTCATCCTTTCCCTATTTTTATTAATAAGCTCTACTCTATGTTCATGATTATCAAAAGCGTATATCTTACCTTCCATATTCATAAGCTCAGCCAAATAAATGGCTTTTCCCCCTGGAGCACTGCAAGCATCTAGTACACATTCCCCAGGATTAGGGCCTAATATATGGCAAGCCAGCATAGAGCTTTCACCCTGGACGGTAAATAAGCCTTGTTGGTATAAAGGGTTGTTTTGAATATTACCAATCCCCCTTACCCTCAAGGCATTATCAAAATAGATACCTTCTTTTACGTCTGCACCCTGATCTACTAGACTTTCTATAACTTCTTCCCTGCTTGTTTTCCTTCTATTTATCCTAATAGTGGTCCAGCTGGGACCTACAGAGTTTTCAACTATCCTTCTGGCAGCCTCCTTTCCATACTCTTTTATCCACATTTCAACCAGCCATAGTGGAAATCCATACCAGGAGGCTAGAGACTTTGCATCCATCGGACTTTCCTTTAAAATTCCCAAAGTTTTTTTCTTACGAGAAATATTTCTTAAAACACCGTTTACAAATCCCTTCAAGGAGGCAAAACCAAAGCCTTGACATAACTTTACCGATTCATTGCAAGCTGCAGAATCTGGTACCCTATCTAAGTATAGGATTTGATAGCAGCCCATTCTTAATATATTTTTTACCCATGGATTGACCCTGTTCATTTTAGCAAATTTTCTTAACACTTGATCTATAATACCCTGATTTTCCAAAGTCCCATATACTAGCTGCGTGACAAAAGCAGCATCACGCTCATTAAGCTTAGCACGGTTTATGTGCTCCTTTAAACTTATATTTGCATACTTTTGATCTTCATTTACTTCTTTTAAAACAATCAAAGCTATTCTTCGTGCTTTATCCATAATTTCCTCCATCCAAAAAAAGGGCTAAGAAGCCCTTTTTATTAATCTCTACTACGATCTCGTAGCATCATCAGTCTAAATAACTGAGCAACCGCCGATGCGGCCGCTGCTACATAAGTCAAAGCAGCTGCATTGAGTACCTCTCTAACTTTCCTCTCTTCATTTGCTGCTACAAACCCATGACCTCTTAGAAGTTCCACAGCCCTGCTGCTGGCATTATATTCAACTGGCAAAGTAATAAGCTGAAAGGCTACTACAGCCAGAAATAGATATATACCAATATCCATTAAGACGGTATTAGCACCCATAAATAATCCCAAGAATATAAACAGGAAAGCTGCTTGTGAGGCAAAACTTGCAATAGGGACTATTGCGTTTCTAATGCTAAGGGGTATATAGCCTCTGGCATGCTGTATGGCATGACCTGCCTCGTGAGCAGCAACTCCTATGGATGCTATAGAGCTGCCATTATACACTGGTTCTGAAAGTCTGAGAACTTTTTTTCTAGGATCATAATGATCCGTTAAATATCCTCTTACCATATCTACAGCCACATCAGTAAGACCTTGAGAATCTAAAATTCTCCTAGCTACTTCCGCTCCTGTATATCCTCCATAATTAGCTACTCTTATAAAGTGATTAAAAGTAGACTGAACCTTATACTGAGCATAAAGAGATAGAATAAGAGCAGGCAACAATATCAGTAGACTAGGTACATCATAAAATAGAAAAGGCATCCTATCAACCACCTTTCATACTAGAGTTTTAGTTCAAAACTGTATTTACCTCAACCCTATTGCCCCTTAAAAATTCCACATCTTCCATTACACGCTTACCAGGAGCCTGTACCCTGGAAAGCCTAACTAAGCCATTTGATGCTGACACTACTAATCCACGTTTTCCATCTGCATGCACAACTCTTCCCGGAACAATTTCTCTTTCTTGTAAGTATTCCTTGCTACCAATCTCCCATATCTTAAGCCGTATACCGTTAATATAAGTATAGCATCCCGGCCATGGCGTGAGGGCTCTCACAAGATTTTTTATCCTATCTATATCCATATTCCAATCAATTCGCCCCATAGATTTATCAATTTTTTGGCAGTAGGTTGCCTCCTCATGGTTCTGAGGAATTCCTTTGGGCTTTCCATTAGCAAATAATCTTAAGCTTTCTTTAAGGGCCTCCCCTCCTAGCTGAGCTAAACGATCATGTAAACTTGCACAGTTTTCCTCGGGGTCTATAGTTGTCTCCTTTTGTAATATAATATCCCCTGTATCCATACCTACATCCATATACATTATTGTTATGCCAGTTTTTGTTTCTCCATCCATAATAGCCTGCTGAATAGGGGAGGCTCCCCTATATTTTGGTAATAGGGAAGCATGGACATTAATACAGCCTAAAGGGGGTATATCCAAAATTCTCTTTGGCAGGATCTGACCATAAGCTGCTGTAACTATAAGATCAGGAGCTAAGCTCTCAAGCTCAGCTATAAATTCATTATCACGAACTTTTTCGGGCTGATATATCTTGTATCCCCTTTCCACAGCCCATTCCTTTACAGGAGGAGGAGATAAACGCTTACCCCTACCTTTAGGTCTGTCTGGCTGGGTTACAATTCCTATTAACTCATGTCCTTCCGAAACAATAGCCTCTAAGGAAGGTATAGCAAACTCTGGTGTTCCCATAAACACAATTCTCAATGTCCTTCACCTTCTTACTATTCGTAGTACATCAATTTAGCCACATTTATGTTTATTGGATTGTTTCTATATTTATTGTACTCTTTCTAAAGTTCCTGGTTCCACCTTATCAACATATAATATACCATCTAGATGATCAATCTCATGGCATAAAGCACGAGCCAATAAGTCGGTTCCTTCTATCTCGATTCTTTCACCATGCCTATTAAGGGCAGATACAACCACCCTAGCCGGCCGTTTTACCATACCACTTAAACCGGGTATACTCAAACAACCTTCTATGGCTACCTGCTCACCCTCCTGTTCTATTATCTCAGGGTTTATTAGTTCTATAATGCCTTCACCCACATCTATAACAACAACACGTCTCAGGATACCTACCTGAGGTGCTGCTAATCCCACTCCTTCAGCATTGTACATAGTTTCTGCCATATCATCTAGCAAGGTTAAAATTCTATCATCTATTCTTTCTACTGGGCGAGCTTTTTTTCTTAATACCTCATCTCTCTCATAATGCCTTATTTCTCTTAAAGCCACAGATACCATCCCTTCTTTTTTTAAAAATATACTATATAACTATAATAAACTAGTTGGATAAAAATCAACCACTATAGTGTTAGTAGTATTATAAAATTCATTTTGGCACTGATCTACAACTTCATGATATCTTTCTAAAAAGATTCTTTCTTTTCTTATACGTATCAAAACATGCCATCTATATTTATTCTTTATTCTCTCCAAAGGTGCCGGATAAGCGCCTATTTCAATTAATCCTGCTTTTATTACCGTATCTTTACTGACTTTATGCCTCATCCACTTTTCAATTTTTATAGCTGTATTTATTACAGACTTTTCATCCTCTCCACTTATAAGGATTCTTATAATATGGCAAAAAGGAGGGTAATTAAATTGTTCCCTTATGCGAATCTCTTCATTATAAAATCCATGATAATCATGTCTTGAAGAATATTGTATAGCATAGTGATCTGGCTGGTAAGTCTGTACTATAACCTTTCCTTCCCTTTGTCCCCTTCCAGCTCGCCCTGCCACCTGGGTTATAAGCTGAAAAGTCTTTTCACTGCTGCGGTAATCAGGTAAATTTAGAGAAGTATCTGCTGCTATTACCCCAACTAAGGTTACATCCGGAAAGTCAAGACCCTTTGCCACCATTTGGGTGCCAAGCAATATATCGTACTCTTTTCGTCTAAAGGAATCCAAAATTCTCTGGTGTGCTCCCTTGGTTGAGGTAGTATCCATATCCATTCGTATTATCCTGGCTGATGGCAAAATCTTATTTATTTCCTGTTCTACCCGCTGAGTACCAATACCAAAATGTTTTATATAAGGGCTTTTACATTCCGGACATATCTTTGGATAAGGCTTAGTATTTCCACAGTAATGACATTTTAATATATTATTTTTAGAATGATAGGTCAAAGATATGTCGCAGTTATCACATTTGACTACATAACCACAAGCTCTGCAGGATACAAATTGTGCGTATCCTCTTCTATTAAGTAGGATTATGGCTTGTTCCCTTCTTATTAAAACCTCTCTAAGTTCATCATATAATTTCTGACTAAAGATACTGCGATTTCCCTTCTTTATCTCATCTCGCATATCCACCACTTCCACCTGGGGCAGCGGTTTGTTATCTATCCTATGATCCATGGACACTCTAATAAAGTGCTTCTGTTGGCTTTTATAGAAATCCTCTAATAAAGGTGTAGCAGTACCTAGAACCAAAACTGCACTTTGGGCCTTACATCTTTGAATAGCTAATCCCGTTGTATGATAACGGGGACTAGCTTCAGATTTATAGCTGTCTTCGTGAGCCTCGTCTATTATTATCAAACCAAGATCCCGTACCGGCGCAAATATAGCAGATCTGGCCCCCACTACAATATTGACCTCACAGTTATAAATCTTTCTCCATTCATCAAATCTTTCTCCTAAAGAAAGACCACTATGGAGAATAGCCACCTCTTCACCAAATCTACTTTTAAAATGTCCCACGGTTTGAGGAGTTAAAGAGATTTCTGGAACTAAAATAATGGCTCTTTTTTTATCCTTAAGAGCCTTTTCAACCAGTTTAATATACACTTCAGTCTTTCCGCTTCCTGTTATACCATGAAGAAGAAAAACCCCTTGGGATTGGGACATGCCTTTGCTAATGGTGTCTATAGCCATTTTTTGTTCCTGAGTGAGCTCCACTTCTTCCGATTCAAAAGTTGGTATGAATTCATCCCATGGCTCTCTATAAACTTCCTGATCTTCAATGGAAATCCAGCCTTTTTTCTCAAGGCTTTTAAAGCTAGAAAGAGGAGCTCCTCCAGCCATATCTGCTAGTTCAGCCAGGGGGACCCCATCTTGCTCATCAAGTATTCTAAGAATTTCCGCCATATACTTTGACCTAGGCTCAACTTGCGCTGCTTTCCCTAAAATATCCTCCTGTGCCTTTAAAAAAACTACCTTCTGCTGCTTTTCTGTAATATTACTACGCAGTCCAGGAGGAATAAAGCATCTAATGGCTTCTATAGCAAGGCAATGATATTCCCTTTTCATCCACCAAACTAAAGGAATTAACTCAGGTAAAATAAGAGGAAAAGAATCCATTAACTTCTTAATGGATTTTAGCTTACTATAGGGTACCTGGGTCTCAGTATCCAAGCTCATAACATAGCCTTCTATAGTCTTATTGCCTTTGCCGAAAGGGACTAATACTCTCATCCCTAACTGAATCTTTTCCTTCAGATCTTCAGGAATTTTATAATGAAATATCTTATCTAAGGCTGGATGAGCCTGATCTATAATAACTCCCGCAAATAAACTGCCTGACATGGCTACCCCAACCTCCCCACATCTCGCTTAATCAAGTTTAACCTTCTTTATAACTTCATCGATTATTCTATGGGCAAATTCCTTTTTGGTCATTAGAGGTATAGGGGTTGAGCTTCCATCTTTGGAGAATAAAACACCTTGGTTAGCATCACTTTGAAAGCCTGATTCTTTGGTGCTAACGTCATTGCCTAAAATAAAGTCCAAGTTTTTCCTATTTAGCTTATCCAAAGCATGTTTTTCTAGTTCTTCAGTCTCGGCAGCAAAACCCACTAATATCTGCTTGGTTTTTCTTTTTCCCAATTCCATTAGTATATCAGGATTGCGCACTAGCTCTAAGCTTATAGAGTCCTGATCTTTCTTTATCTTATTGGAAGCCACTTCCTTAACTCGGTAATCTGCTACAGCGGCAGACTTAAATACAATATCAGCCTTATCGTAAAGTTTTAGAACAGTTTGATACATATCCATGGCTGATTCCACAGGATATACATTAGCACCAGCGGGAGCTTGTAGGTTAGTTGGCCCTGTTACCAGATCTACAATGGCTCCTCTCTCAATACAAGCTTCTGCAATTGCATATCCCATCTTACCAGAAGAGTGATTGGTAATAAACCTTACTGGATCTATAGATTCCCGAGTTGGTCCAGCAGTTACCAGCACTCTTAACCCATCCATGTCCTTTGAGGGATAAAGGTGTTTTTCAATATGTTGGATAATGACATCCACATCAGCAAGCTTTCCCTCTCCCCAGTCGCCGCAAGCTAATCTCCCTTTACCAGGAGGAATAAAGACATATCCTAAACTTTTTAGCTTACTTATATTATCCTGAACTACCTGTTTTTGGTACATGACCGTGTTCATAGCAGGAGCAAAGAGAGTCTTTGCCTCAGTAGCTAATATAGTTGTAGTTAGTAGATCATCTGCTATGCCACTTGCGGCTTTACCTATAATATTTGCAGTAGCCGGGGCTATAACAAATATATCAGCCCACTTTGCCAAAGCAATATGCTCAATATCCCAGCGCTCAGTACTCTGAAAGGTATCAACGTACACTGGACTACCAGTAAGACTTTGGAAGGTTAGAGGCTGAATCAATTTAGTAGCATTGGCTGTCATAATAACCTTGACATTTGCACCTAGTTTAATTAAGCGACTAGTCAAGTCAGCACTCTTATAAGCCGCAATTCCTCCTGTTATACCTATTAAAATGTTTTTATCCTTAAACATTTTACTCATCTACTTTATACCTTCTTTAGTTTTTCTGTAATGAACCTTTCCCTGGTTTACCTCATGAATGGCGATGGTAACAGGTTTAGGAGAATCAACAGATACCAAAGGCTTTTGTCCATCTACAAGCTGCCTAGCCCTCTTGGCTACTTCAACCACTAGAGTATAACGACTATCTGCTTTTTTTGAAATTTCATCTATGGATGGATATAGCATTATCTATACCTCCTTTTAAACTTGTATAAAAATCCCTATTTCGATCAACTCTACATTTCTCGGCTACCACAATAGCCTCGATTTTTTTTGCAGCTTCTTTCACTGAATCGTTTACCACTAAATAGTTATAACGGGTGATAAAATTTATTTCTTCATAAGCGCTTTTAAAACGCCTTAAGAGTTCTTCTGGAGTTTCTGTTCCCCGTTTTTGAATTCTTCTTTTCAGTTCCTCCATGGTAGGTGGTACAATAAATATAAAAACTCCTTCATCAAACTTTTCCTTTACCTGTAGGGCTCCTTGTATATCTATCTCCAATATAACATCACGGCCCGCAAGCAAGTTTTCCTTTACAAAACTCTTTGGAGTACCGTAATAATTACCGTAAACCTTCGCATACTCCAAAAAGCCACCTTCCTCAATCATACTTTCAAAGGTAGGGACATCGGTAAAAAAATAGTTTACACCATCCACCTCGCCTCTTCGCGGTTTCCTAGTGGTCATGGAAATAGATAGAATCGTTTCAGGATTATTTTTTAGATATTCCTTACATACAGTACCTTTACCCGCCCCAGAAGGTCCTGAAATTACTATTAACAGACCTTTCTTTTTCATGTTTACTTCCCCCATTAATCTTCTTCTACAGTTAGTGCTTGACTATCTTTTGCATTTAATCTGTGTGCTACAGTTTCTGGTTGAACTGCTGACAAAATTATATGATCGCTGTCAGTTATTATAACTGCACGAGTTCTTCTACCATATGTTGCATCAATTAGCATACCCCTGTCTCTAGCATCCTGTATAATTCTTTTTATAGGGGCTGATTCTGGACTTACTATAGCTATCAAGCGATTAGCTGAAACTATATTACCAAACCCAATATTTATAAGTTTAATACTCATATTGTTTCCGCCTTTCATTCAATATTTTGAACCTGTTCTCTAATTTTTTCTATTTCACTTTTCATATCTACAACACGGTTTACTATGATAAGATCATTGGCCTTAGAGCCTATTGTGTTGGTCTCTCGGTTCATCTCCTGAACCAAGAAATCTAGCTTTCTTCCAATAGGACCTTCATTTTCTAATATTTCCTCCATTTGATTTAGGTGGCTTCTTAGCCTGACTATCTCTTCAGTAATATTGGACCTATCGGCAAAATATGCCACTTCGGCATTAAAGCGATTTTCATCTAATTCCGTAGTTTTTATTAATTCTTCAATCCTGCTTCTAAGCTTTGTTCTATACTCATCCACAACCAAGGGTGCTCTGGCTTCTACATCGTCTAGCATATTCTTTATCAAGCCACAGCGTATCTTTATATCTTCTTTTAATTTTTCCCCTTCTTTTTGGCGCATATCCTCTACTTTGTCTAGCGCCTCGCTTAGAGCTTTTAAAACTAATTCCCTTATAGTTTCTTCATCCTGTTCTTTTTCTACCACTTGAAATAAATCTTGAATCCCAACTAAGGTAGATAAAGAAACATCATTTTTAAGTTTATATTTTTGAGCTATTTCATAAAAGCATGATATGTAGGATTCCATCAAAGGCTCATTTATCTGCACCTCTACACTATCTTGGGCTCTTACTGACGTTGAAACATAAATATCTACCCTACCCCTATCCAACCTTTCCTGTACCAATTTTCTTATATCTTCCTCTAAAAAGCTAATAATCTTTGGAAGCCTTGTATTGATGTCTAGGTACCTATGATTCAAGGTCTTTACCTCTACGGTAAATTCCATATCCTCTTGCTCAGCCTTGGCTCTCCCAAATCCCGTCATACTTGTTGCCATGTTTTCCTTCCTCTCCACTATTAAGCAATATTCCCTTTTATATACACTTTATAAGGCTTTTTCTTGTATTATAGCATATATGCTTTGTTTTTTAAACTTTTCTTTTTTTATTCTTTAAATCTGACTTATGCTTTTTAGTATAAAACTATAAGCCAAGAATATTTTTAAGTCGCTAATGAAGCATGTTAATTTCGTCCTGAAGAAGTTTATTGACCAGTTGAGGATTGGCCTTTCCCCTGGTCTTTTTCATGGTTTGTCCTACTAAATAACCAAAGGCTTTCTTTTTACCCGTCTTATAATCCTCAATAGTTTTTGGATTTTCCTGGATAACCTCCCGGACAATTTCCCTTAGTTGATCTATATCGGAAATTTGTCTAAGTCCTTTTTCATCTACAATTTCCTCTGGTGCTTTCCCGGTTTGACACATTTCATCAAAGACTTCCTTTGCAATAGAGCCGCTTATAGCACCCTGGTCTATTAGCTTTAGTAATTGAACTAAAAGGGATGGGGTAAGCTTTAAATCCCCTAGCTCAAGTCCTAATTCCTTTGTAAGCCTCATTAAATCCCCCATAAGCCAATTGCTAACTGTTTTAGCTCCTTTTGCAACCTTTTCCTTGTCATACAATTTTACACTGGCTTCAAAAAAATCAGCCAGTTCCCGTGAAGATATCAAAATCCTAGCATCATATCCAGGAAGCCCATATTCAGATACAAATCTTTCTCTTTTTTGCGCTGGCAGCTCGGGCATATGGTTTTTTATTTCTTCCACCATTTCACAATCTATAAAAAATGGCACTAGGTCAGGATCTTGAAAATATCTATAATCATCAGCCTCTTGTTTCTCCCTCATGGCTATGCTCTCGCCCTTTAAGTCATCCCATCTCCTAGTTTCCTGTAATATTTCTCCCCCAGACTCTATAATTCTTATTTGCCTCTCTGCTTCATTTTTTATCGCCCTGTGGACAGCCCTAAAAGAATTAAGGTTTTTCATTTCCGTCCTAGTTCCTAGCTTAGCCTGTCCTTCTGGTCTTACGGACAGGTTTACATCACACCTTAAAGAACCTTCTTGCATCTTGCAGTCTGAAACTTCTAAGTATAACAATATATTACGTAATTCTTCAAGAAAAGCTACTGCCTCGTCTGGAGAGCCTATATGGGGTTCTGTAACTATTTCAATAAGGGGAACCCCTGCCCGATTATAGTCTATCAGGGATTGTGAATTTTTACTGTCATGTATTAGCTTACCCGCATCTTCTTCTAAATGAATTCTTGTAATTCCGATTCGTTTTTTTCTACCATCTACCTCTATATCTAAATAACCATCTTTACATATAGGATGATATTGCTGGGTTGTTTGATAGGCTTTAGGTAGATCAGGATAAAAATAATTTTTTCTATCCATGGTATTGTATTCCGAAATCTTACAATTTAAAGCTATTCCCGTTTTAATAGCAAGTTCTACAGCTTTTTTATTAATAACGGGCAAAGCTCCGGGCATACCAAGGCACACGGGACAACATTGACTATTGGGCTCATTTCCAAAGGCAGTTGAACAACCACAAAACATCTTGGATTGGGTTTTAAGTTCGACGTGTATCTCTAGCCCTACTACAGTTTCATATTTCATTCAACCACCTCCAGTTTCATAGGCTTCTTTATGTGATAATCTGTGTTTCGCTCAAAAGTGTATGCAGCCTTAATCAATGTCCCTTCATTAAGCGCATCTGCCATCAGCTGCAGTCCTATAGGCAAGCCCTCTTGACTAAGCCCGCAAGGAATGGATATGGCAGGAATTCCAGCCATATTTGCCAGTAGAGAATATCGTTGTGATTCGCTCATACCTATAGGTAAGTCAGTCTCATGACCTAAATCAAATGCTAGTATGGGACTAGTGGGAGTAAGAACAACATTGCATTTTTCAAAGGCTTTTCTAAAATCGTCCTTTAAAAGCTTTCTAATTTTTAGAGCCTTTTTATAGTGTGAATCATAATATTCATTACTTAAAAAGAGATTTCCTAACATAATCCTGGCCTTAACTTCTTGGCCAAATCCTTGGGATCTAGTTTTACAATAAAGCTCCTCCAAATTCTCAACATTCTGTGCCCTTTTGCCATATTTTACGCCATCATACCGTGCCAAATTACTACTACTTTCACAGCTTGAAATAATAAAGTGAGCAGCGGAAGCATATTTAAAATGGGGTAGGGTAATATCCACAATTTGGGCTCCTAATTTTTTAAAGGTTTCAATTGCATTATTTATGTAAGTTCTTACATCCGGATCCCAGCTCTCATCAAAAATCTCTTTTGGTATACCGATTCTAAGCTCCCTAACATCTTCCACTAAGTTCCCTGTATATGTTGAATTTCCCTTGCTCATGGAAGTTGAATCTTTTTTATCATAGAATACCATCTCTTCAAGTACATAGGCACAATCACTAACATCTTTTGTAATGCAGCCTATCTGCTCTAAAGATGGTGCACAGGCCACTAGCCCAAATCTGGATACTAATCCATAGGTTGGCTTAAACCCTACTACTCCGCAAAAAGCAGCAGGCTGTCTTAAACATCCGGACATATCAGAACCTATAGCATAAAAGATTTGATCCGCTGCTACAGCAGCTGCACCTCCTCCAGCAGCACCTCCTGCCACCTTATGTAAGTCCCAAGGATTTTTTGTGAACTTAAAGGCAGAATTCTGAGTAGAGTATCCCATACCAAATTCATCCATATTAAGTTTGCCTAATATAATAGAATGGGATTGTCTTAATTTTTCTATAACAGAAGAATTATAAGGTGGTATAAAATTATCCAGCATCTTTGAAGCACAAGTGGTTCTTATGCCAAAAGTGCAAATATTATCCTGAACTCCCAAAGGAATTCCTGCTAAGTTGGGTAATGTTGCTCCTTTTGCAATCAATCCATCTAGAGTTTCAGCTTGCTGCAACGCCTCATCTATATTCAATGTAATAAAAGAATCTAACCGACTTTCTGTACTGTCTATCCGTTGAATAACCTTACGTAATAGTTCCTCAATGGATAACTCTCGTTTGTTAATCAAGGCACTAACTTCGTGTACCGTCAGTTTATATGATTCCATTGAATTTTGACCTCCTTATATCCCTAATCCAATATACTTGGTACACTAAACATACCTTCACAAGTATCTGGAGCATTTTTAAGCACTAAATCCATAGTTAAAGAAGGTTGAACTTCATCATCTCTTAATGTATTTCTATGTAAAGGTTTATCCCCATTAAGCTCCACATGATTTGTATCAAGTTCTTCAATGATATCAAGCTTTTGAAGTATTTTATTAAATTTATCTGTAAATTCTAGCTTTTCTTCTTGATTAAGCTCCAGCTTTGACCATTGAGTCATATTTTCTATGTCTTTAAGGGATATCTTCATACAAAACATCCTTTCCAGTAATTCTTTACTGATACACTTCTTTAATATATGACTTCTGATTGATTATATCCTTTATCCATTATATTTGTCAAAGATTGAACCTATCTAAAAGTTAAAACGGCTAAGGTTGTTAAACCTTAGCCGTTTTAATCTTATCTTATTGCCGAACTATTAGTTTTTGAAATATTCGACTATTCCTAGGTACATACCTTTAGCAGCGTCTTCTCGAGTTTGTGGTTGACTTAGCAGCTTTGCATCCTCAGGATTGTTGACAAATCCGATTTCCATGAGTACAGAAGGCAAGTTATGCTCTCTTATTACATGGAAATCTCCAATCCTAGGTTGGGGCCAAGTTCCTTTGAAGTTGGTATTTGCAGTAGTATGTTTTAACAAGGCTTTAGCTAGTTTTATACGTTTTTCTTCATTGTAGTTCTTGTAATAGTTTCTATTTACACTATCGGAAGAACTACTGCTATTGCCCCTATAATATACCTGTACTCCAGAAGCACTAGTGGTGCCGCTGCCTGATGCATTGCAGTGAATAGAGATAAAGATTATATTATCTTCATATTTAGCCCTAGTTAAGTCAAATATTTCTTTTAGATCCTCACTGACAACGTTGCCACCGGCAGTGCTGGAACAAGTATATATTCCTGTTCGGCTGTTTAGGTTGCGATTGTTTAGATAGTATCTTAGTAAATCAGCTTTTCTATTGAGATCACTAATTAGCGCATCTACCGAAGATATCTTGGAATTAAGAGTTCTAATTTCTCCTTCTATAGTGGAAATTTCACCCTTAATCCTTTCCACTTCACCTTCAGCTTGTGGAATAGTCTCATTTTGTAATTTTTCAATTTCTTTAGTTAAAGCATCAAAGTTTTCCACTATAGAAATATTGGTTTTTAATTCATCAATTTCTTTCTTAAGATTTTCTTTTACATCTTCAAGATCTTCGGTTTTTTCAACTCCGTATTTTTCTAATATACCTCGCAACTCATTTTCTTTTGCTTCTAGCTCATCTTCTGCTGCTATTAATTCATTTTCTAATTCTTCATATTCTGGTGCTTCTGGCTCCATACCCTCTAATTGTGTTCTTAGATCAGCTATCTTTACATTTAGATCAGATATAGCTTCTTCTAAGGCCTTAGCTGCAGGAATATCACTTTCTAAATCAGCATACAGAGCCAGTTTGTCATTATATTCATTTTGCATGTTTGGCAGTTCAGCTTTTAATTTTTCAATATCATGCTTTTTTCTTAAATCTTCAAGCTCTTGCTTCTTTGTTTTCAGGTCATTTTGATGCACTGTTAATTGTTTCTCTGCCTTAGCTAGATCACCTTTTTTGGCTTCTAATTTTTCATTTTCAGCCTGTTTTTGATCTGCCAATACTTTCTTTTGACCCTGCTGATACTTTAACTCCTGTTCTACTATGTAGTTATTAACAAAAGCGCTTCTGTAGAAGAGAGAGTAGTACGTATCAGTTGTTCGAGTCATCAATACTGTTGCACCAGCTTGTTTTAACATTCTCTCTAACCTTAGAGCCATATCAAGGTTGAATACCTTCTCCTGGTTGCCATTCCAAACTGCGCCAGGATCTGAGCCGCCATGACCAGCATCTATGATGATGATTTTGCCTGCTAATTCTCCTGGGTTTGGCTTGAACTCCTTGAACCCTGTTTTAGGCTCTTCTTCCTTAGGTTTTTCTTCTTTTGGCTTTTCTGGCTTTGGCTGAGATTGTTGCGGATATAGCTTAGCTATTGTTGCTGGACCCACTATTCCGTCTACTACTAAGCCATTTGCCCTTTGAAACGCCATTACTGCAGCTTTTGTCTTGCTACCAAAGATTCCATCGGCTTTACCTGCATTGTAGCCCAAGGAATTTAGGCGTTCTTGTAAGATCTTTACTTGATTACCTCTACTACCTTGTCGCAAGGTTTGGGTAATAGGTGGCTTGCTTGTAGCCGGCGGGTTACTGGGCTTTGGATCAGATGGTTTGGAATCTTTTGATTTTGAATCATCAGTCTTTTCCTGAGTTGTAGGCGGATACAGCTTCGCTATTGTTGCTGGACCCACTATTCCGTCTACTACTAAGCCATTTGCCCTTTGAAACGCCATTACTGCAGCTTTTGTCTTGCTACCAAAGATTCCATCGGCTTTACCTGCATTGTAGCCCAAGGAATTTAGGCGTTCTTGTAAGATCTTTACTTGATTACCTCTACTACCTTGTCGCAAGGTTTGGGTAATAGGTGGCTTGCTTGTAGCCGGCGGGTTACTGGGCTTTGGATCAGATGGTTCGGAATCTTTCGGTTTGGAATCACCAGTCTTTGGCTGTGATGTAGATGGATAGAGTTTAGCTATGGTTGCTGGGCCTACTATTCCATCCACTGCTAAACCATTGGCTCTCTGAAATGCCATTACTGCAGACCTTGTCTTACTGCCAAAAATTCCATCGGCTTTTCCTGCGTTATAACCTAAAGAATTAAGACGTTCTTGTAAAATCTTAACCTGACTCCCTCTACTGCCCAACCTCAGTGTTTGGGTTATGGGAGAGTTGCCTCTGGATGAGGTTTCGGTCTTAGGAGCAGGTGCTTTTGAGCCAGTTGATTTTTCAGTAGTGGAACTGCTGTTTAATTTGGCCCAAGTAGCAGGTCCTACTATTCCGTCTACTGTTAATCCATTGGCCCTTTGGAATGCCATTACTGCAGACCTTGTTTTGCTGCCAAAAATTCCATCGGCTTTTCCTGCGTTATAGCCTAAGGCATTGAGCTTGTTCTGCAGCTCAACAACAGCATTCCCTCTGCTTCCAATCTTTAATAAGCCTGAAGAAGCAAAAGCCTGACTGGAAAACACTAGCAAGACCATCACAAGCACAAGTAGCCCGGATATCATTCTTCTGGACATCTTTACACCCCCTTTATTTAGTTTTATATAATTACATCCCCAAGAGGATGTAATGTTATAGATATTATATAATATATTTTACATAATTATCGCATATTTTGCATAATTATAATATATTTTACATAATATATTTATATATAATTTAAGCATATAGCGGGCGTAAAATCAAGTTAAATTTGTAAACATAATACAACTTTCCCATCTAAAACTCACCCGTAAATATCAAGTATAATAAGGTGTTAGATAAAAATTTTAGCCTTAATACCAATCTATAATATATACCTTCATTTTCATCAAAAAGTTTTTGGGTTATAAAATTTATAGCATGGATTTAAACTGAAGTTGATCTATAATAGTTATTCCAAGTTCTCTAGCCTTGTCCAGCTTGCTACCTGGATTTTCACCAACTAATACATAATCTGTCTTTTTGCTAACACTGCTTGTAACCCTTCCACCACGCTCTTCAATAAGAGCTTTTGCTTGACTTCGGGTATAATCACTTAAAGTACCAGTTAGTACAAAGGTCTTACCCTTCCATGGATGCTCTGTTTTTTGTCCTTCCTGATCTGAAAGAGCAGACCTTTGTTGTAGATTAACCCCTGCCTTTCGTAATTTATCTATGAGCTTTAGGTTTTGCTCTTCTTTGAAAAATGCAGTTATACTTTGAGCAATTTTTTCACCAATTTCATCAATAGTTAAGAAATCTTCTTCCTGGGCTTCTATAATCTTATCTATGTGTCCAAACCTTTCGGCAATTAAATGGGCTGCCCTCACGCCCACCATCCTTATACCTAAACCAAACAGTAACCTTTCCAATTCCCTTCCCTTACTCTCCTCTATAGCTTGAAGAAGGTTGTTGGCAGACTTATTTCCCATACGCTCCAGCTTTACCAAATGGTCAAATTCTAAGTAATACAGGTCAGCAGCATCATTTATTAACTTATTGGCTAGTAGCTGATCCACTATGGCAGGCCCCAACCCCCTTATATCCATGGCCTCCCTAGATGCAAAATGAATAATTAACCGCTTTTGTTGTGCTGGGCAGGCATTTCCAGTGCATCTTACTGCCGCCTCCCCCTCTAACCTAATGGCACGAGCACCGCATACGGGGCAAAATTTAGGCATCACAAACTCTCTTTCGTCTCCATTTCGTTTATCCTTTAGCACTCTCACTACCTCAGGTATAATATCTCCTGCCTTCTGTATAATGACATGATCACCAATACGTATATCCTTATCCCTTATGTAATCCTCATTATGTAGACTTGCTCGGGAAACTGTAGAACCAGCCACTACCACGGGATCTAGCAAGGCTGTAGGAGTAAGAACGCCCGTCCTGCCCACCTGTATTTCTATATCTCTTATACGGGTTTCTTCTTGTTGAGCAGGAAATTTATAAGCAATAGCCCATCTAGGAGTTTTTGAAGTACTACCTAGTTGTTGTCTCTGGGCCATAGAATTTACCTTTATAACAAGACCATCTATATCAAAAGCAAGATCATGCCTTTTATCCGCCCATTCTTGACACAGCTCTATAATTTCTTCCATTGAAGAAGTTTTATACAAGAAGGGACTAATCTTGAGGCCTGCTTCTTTCATGATTTCCATGGTTTGCATATGACTTTCAATAGTATGTTCAGAAACATATTCTAGATTAAAAAGAAATATATCCAGATGCCGGAATGCTGTAACTCGAGGATCTAGTTGCCTGAGGGAACCTGCTGCTGCATTGCGGGGATTAGCAAAAGTTGGTAAGCCCTCTAGTTCTCTCTGTTTATTTAACTTAACAAAATGATCTTTAGGCATAAATACTTCCCCGCGGACTATCATAGAATAGGGTTTGTTTAATTTAAGTGGTATTGATCTAATAGTCTTTAAGTTTTCCGTTACATTTTCCCCTATCTGCCCGTCCCCACGGGTGGCACCTCTGACTAATCTTCCGTTTTCATATTCCAATGATACAGATAAGCCGTCAATCTTAAATTCTACTACGTACTCTACCTCATCACCAACCATCTTTCTAACTCTGCGATCAAAATCCAATAACTCTTCCTTGCTAAAAGCATTAGCCAGGCTAAGCATGGGATGGGAATGAACAACAGTACCAAAAGCTTGAACAGGAACTCCTCCTACCCTTTGTGTCGGAGAATCGGGGGAATAAAATTCTGGATACTGTTCCTCTAGCTCTATTAATTGGCGAACAAGCTGATCGTATTCACTATCTGTAATTTCTGGCTGATCTAATACATAATATCGATAATCGTGATACCTAATCTTATCCCTTAAATCTTCAATTTGTTGTCGGATTTTTTCCCTATCCATAATTTATATCCTCCATATTCCAGTTTAATTAAGTAATACAAGCAATTGATCTTTAAGTGAATCCTAAAAATGTTTATGTTGTAGAACAAATTAATTATATATTAATCTAATATATGGTGCTCATTTAGCAGAGACCAATGCCATAAAGACGCTAATAAAAAGAATTAGATTAGTGCAACAAGTTAATCTATCTTCTTCAAAGGGGCATATGCGGCAATAAATTTTCTAATCCCCCCCTGATCGAAAGCTATGGTTAATTCCTGATTCTCCCCCTCGCCACTTAAAGTAACTATGGTACCTTTGCCATACTTTTTATGGATAACCTTCTGTCCCAGGGAAAACCCTGTTTCTCCCGAAAATTCCTTTTTTACTTGTTTGCTGTGTGTCAATGTATTATTAATGTGAGAATTTGCCTTATATCCCAGATTTCGAGAATTTTCACTGTTCCATAGATTTCCCGGAGTTAGATCAACATGTTCTACCAAATTGTCGGGAATTTCATCTAAGAAACGTGAGGGCATGTTGCTTGTATAGCTTCCAAAAATATTCCGGTGTTGAGCATAAGTTAGATAAAGCTGTTGTTGTGCTCTAGTGATACCTACATAGCACAACCTTCTTTCCTCTTCCATTTCCTGCTCAGACTCCATAGCTCTGGCATGGGGAAATAGATATTCTTCCATACCTGCAATAAATACTATGGGAAATTCCAATCCTTTGGCTGAATGCATGGTCATCATATTTACAGCTGATTGTCCTTCTCCAAGGGTATCTAGATCCGATACTAATGCAATATTTTCAAGGAAATCTACTAAATTAGCATTTTCATTCTCTTGCTCAAATTCCTGAGCTGCCGATAAAAACTCCCTAATGTTTTCTAGCCTGGACTCTGCTTGTCCAGTTTTTTCATCCTTCAAAGCCTTTTCATACCCTGTATGCTCTAACAAGGTTTTAATAAACTCTGTCAAAGGCATAACTTCCTTCATGGCTATGAGATAGGAAATCAAATCTCCAAAATCCTTTATCTTTTTGCTAGTTCTTGATGTAAATTCTTTGTATTTGTCTAAATCCAGTATTATACTAAAGATGCTTTCATCTTCCCTAACTGCTACCTCTTCTAAAGTACTTAAAGTAACGTTGCCTATACCTCGCCTTGGAACATTAATTATCCTCTTTAAACTGACATCATCGGCCGGATTTGCAATAACCCTAAGATAAGCTATGATATCCTTTATCTCCTTTCGGTCATAAAAGCGCAATCCCCCATAGATACGATAAGGAATCCCGTATCGCATAAGAGCATCTTCAATGGCTCTTGATTGGGCATTAGTTCGATACAAAATAGCAAAATCTCCAGGATTTTTATTATCACTTACAATGTGCTTATGTATGTGCTGACAAATAATATCGGCTTCCTGACGCTCATCGGACACCTTATAAACAATAATCTTTTCTCCTTGACCTTTCTGAGTCCATAATCTTTTTTCCTTACGACCTGTGTTATTACTAATAACTTCGTTGGCCGCATCTAATATAGTTTGAGTTGATCTATAGTTCTCTTCCAATTTTATTACTTTAGTGTTGGGAAAATCTTTTTCAAATTCTAAGATGTTTCGAACATCAGCACCTCTCCAGCCGTATATAGATTGGTCATCATCTCCTACTACACATAGATTTTGGTGTTTCATAGACAATAGTTTTACTAACATGTATTGAGCGTAGTTTGTATCCTGATATTCATCTACCAGTATATATTGGAACTTGCTACTGTAATAGTCCAGCACATCTGGCCTTAGATAAAAAAGCTCTAATGTTCTATTTATGAGATCATCAAAATCAAGAGCATTATTCTTGACTAGCTTGTCCTGATATAGCTTGTAAATATCTGCAATTTTTTCCTCACGATATTGCCCTTGTACTTCTTTTCTATAATCTTCTGGACTTTTAATTTGATCCTTAAGCTCACCAATTCTATAACGCATGTCCTTAGCATCAAAATATTTTTCACTCAAGTTTAATTCCCTTATACAATCTTTTATAAGGGCCAACTGATCATCAGCATCATAAATAACAAAATTTCGTGTAAAGCCTATCTTCTCAATTTCCCTTCTTAGAATTCTGACACAGGTGGAGTGAAAGGTGCTTATCCATATATTTTCTGCCCTGCTTCCTACCAGGTCATATATGCGCTCCTTCATCTCCTTTGCGGCTTTATTGGTAAAAGTAATAGCTAATATATTCTCAGGTCTAACCTCTAAATTCTCTATTAAATGGGCTACTCTATAGGTCAAAACACGAGTCTTGCCCGAGCCCGCTCCTGCTAAAACCAATAGTGGTCCCTCAGTATGAAGTACTGCTTCTTTTTGTTGTGGATTTAATTGATCTATAATTGTCATAGATAACCTCCAAATCTTATTTAAAAGACACCCCTTAGGGTGTCTAATTATTCATTTGATAATCTATCCAATATGATGTTATACCCATCAGCGCCATAAGTCAATGCCCTATTAACCCGACTTATGGTAGCAGTACTGGCTCCAGTTTCTTCTGCTATATCTTGATATGTCTTTTTGGCTCTAAGCATTTTAGCAACTTCTAGCCTCTGAGCTAAAGATTTAATTTCATTGATGGTGCATATATCCTCAAAAAATCGATAGCACTCCTCAATAGTCTCAAGTTTTAGTATAGCTTCAAACAATCCATCAACTTGTTTACTCTTAAGTTTTGATTTATACTCCATTATATCCCTCCCATAATCCATCTATTTATATCCCAAACCTTCCCCTAATAACATAAACATATAAGATAAAAGGAATTTTCAACAGGAAAATGTATCTATTAAGAGATTATTATTAATAATTCCATGATTTAAACATAATTCATGACATTATCATTTTAACATAGTAAACTAAAATCCACAATAATAAAAACCTGAGGCTACTCAGGTTTTTATTATTGTGCATTATGTTTTTTTTTCAACAACTTCCATTTTAGATATAGATACTTCATAAGCCGTCCTCTCTTCTACTTCTCCATCAGGAAGCTTTTTCTGATAAACCCTACTTTGAATTCTTCCCCATATTTTAATATTATCTCCTACTTTTAAATGCTGGGAGAATCGGGCATTTCTTCCCCATGCTATAGTAGGAATATAATCAGATTTTCCATAAGCCCTATTAACAGCCAGTAAAATATCTGTTATTTCCCTATTAAATGGTGTTGTCCTATAAACTGGCTCTTTACATATAAATCCATTTAGATAAATTTGATTTGGGTTCTTAATAGCGTCTTTCTTGGGGTATATATCTCTAGTGAATACGGTTAAAATTAATCTATTTTTTCCGTCTATAAATTTGTTATAGGATCTAAACTGTCCCTCTATTACCACCTCTATTCCCGGCTTTAATTCTATGTCCCCCATTAAACGTTCAGATATGGTAACTGGTAGCAAATCTACATATTCGCTAAGGCGTGGTACTGCTAAATCAAAATTATAAAAGTTTTCTCCATACATCTCATGGCTGTATACCAAAGGTGTATGTACTGTACCTGCCACCATAACCTTATTGTTTTCCATTACATGCTCCATCATCCAGTCTCTCCCTTCCTTTCTCCCCTGTATCCATACTTATCTCACTAAAAACACAATATATTATTTCTATATTTATTCTGATCCTCTATCTAATATGACTTTATTGTCCAGGTTTCTTTTGCATTCCAGTATGGTCTATTTGGTAGCTTTCCTTGTAGATTAGCTCGGAGATAGGAACAAATTCATACCCTTCGCTTAACAGTTTATCTAGTATGGAAGGTAAGGCCTGAGTAATGTATTTGGCATTATTGTGGAATAGAACGATAGAACCAGGTTTTACTTTGCCAGTAACCTGCCTATACATATGATCTACCCCTAACTCTTTCCAATCCAATGAATCCACATCCCACTGTATAGGGTAAAATCCCATTTCTCTGCAGGTGTTAATTAATAGATTATTATAATCGCCAAAAGGAGGTCTAAATAGTTTTACAGCTTTATCTCCTGCCAGCTCCTCAATCTTTTTTTGAGTGGTTTCTATTTCTTTAATTATCTGTTCTTTGCTTAGCTTGCTCATATGGGGATGATTGGTTGAATGATTGCCAATTTCATGCCCTTTTTCAGCAATTAACTTTACCTTATCGGGATGATTATCTACCCAAAAGCCTACAAGGAAAAAGGTGCACTTAATATTTCTTTCCTCAAGTATTTGAAGTATTTCATCTGTGTACTCGGTGCCCCAAGCTGCATCAAAGGATATGGATATTTTTTTATCATCTCGCTCAACGCAGTAAATAGGGAGTTCTCGTTGGGTATTCAAAAATACCGCTATAGAACTGTCACGGAAGTTTATAGAATATGCTACGGAAAGCAAAACCAGACAAAATATCAATAATACCTTCCCTATCTTTTTACGTGTTATATAAATAACCCGCACTTTATAATAACCCCCATCCCTGACTACAGGTATTTATCCTTCTCTCTAATACTTTATTTATCCGCAAAGTCACTTATGACTAATATAACGAATTCCAACAAAAAAAGAGCAGAGGCTGAAAATTAATTCAACTTCTGCTCTACCTAAATAACGCTATTCATTATAATTTCTATATACATATTCTACCGTATTATCTACATCCTCAATTTTTATCACAGTACTACCTCGGCCATCCCTTGGAGCTATGGGCAGATCATTGGTATTAATTCTGGTGATGGTACCATCTTTCTGCTGCATGATTATTTCAAAAGGATTTTGAACATAAAAGGCACCAAGGATATATCTACCATTGGCTTTATTTTTATAGAAGGAAAAAGTTTTAAAACCAATTCCACCCCTACCCTGGCATTGATATTCTGCTATGGGAGTTCGTTTGGCAATACCCTGATCCGTAACCACTACTATATCCCCATCTTCATCAATCTGACTTCCAAATATAACCCTATCATCACCTTTTAGCTGAATAGCCTTTACACCTCTAGCTATCCTGCCCATGGGGTTTACTTCACTTCCATTAAACTTTATGCTCATACCATTAGCAGTAATTATCATTACCTCTTTATCCTCAGATATTAGTTCTGCGCCTATTACTTCATCATTATCTTTTAGGCCACAGGCCTGAATTTTGGTCCTTATTGTCTCATACTCAGCTAAAGAAGTTTTCTTTATCATTCCTTGGCTTGTATAGAATTGGATATAGCTATCTTGGGAGAATTCTTTTATGGATAAAAGGGCTACTATCTTTTCGGTTCTTTCAAAACCTTTTATAATGCTTGCCAACTGCACTCCCTTATCTCTCCATTTGGCCTCGGGTATCTCAATGGCATTAAGGCTATAGCAGTTACCCTGATTTGTTAGCAGCAATATCCTATGATCCGTTTCAGACTCAACTAAAAATTCTATATAGTCCATTTCACGGGTCTCTACCACCTCTACATCCTTGCTGGACCTATTAAAAGCTTTTTGCGACACCCTTTTAATATCCTGATTTCGAGTAAGAGCAATTACACACTCTTCTACATGGATTAAATCTTCAGTCTTGATCTCTGCTTCAGAACTATCTTTAATTATCTCAGTTTTTCTTGGAGTGCTGTACTTTTCTTTAATCTCAAGTAGTTCCTTCTTTATTAATTTAATTAGAAGTTTTTCAGAACCTAATATAGCTTCCAATTTTTCTATGGTCTTTTTTACTTCCTTGTATTCCCTCTCTAGAGTAATAATCTCCAAATTAGTCAGTCTTTGAAGCCGCATATCCAAAATAGCTTGAGCTTGGGTTTCCGTTAGTTTAAACTCTTTCATTAGATTTTTTCGGGCAACACTAGGATTTTTGGATCCCCGTATTATTTCAATAACCCTGTCAATGTTATTAATAGCTATCATTAGCCCCTCTAGAATATGTTCTCTGGCCTTGGCCTTGTCTAAATCATATTTTACCCTTCGAGTTACTACATCCTTTTGGTGCTGAATATAGTAACCTAGTATTTCCTTTAGCCCTAACTGTTGAGGTCTTCCATCGGCAATAGCTACCAGGTTGGCTCCAAAGGTCACCTGCAAATCAGAGTATTTATATAGGTAGTTAAGAATTTTTTCAGGATCTCCGTCTTTCTTCACCTCAATAACAGCCCGCATTCCGCTGCGATCCGACTCATCCCTAATATCTGCAATACCTGTTAGGACACCCTTTCTCTCTTCACAAAGCTTCAAGATCTTCTCTAATAAAGTAGCTTTATTTACCTGGTATGGCAGCTCCTTTATTACTATTAGTTTTTTGCCTCCTGGTGCCTTCTCAATATCTACCTTTGCCCTTACGATTATCCTGCCTTTACCAGTCTTATAAGCCTTTCGTATCTCATCCTGTCCGATTATTGTACCCCCTGTCGGAAAGTCAGGACCCTTTATAACTTTTAGTAGCTCATCAAGGGATACATCTGGATTTTCCATTTGTAGTATTACTCCATCTATAACCTCTCCTAAATTATGGGGAGGAATATTGGTAGCAACACCTATGGCAATACCGGAAGCTCCGTTTACCAAGAGATTGGGGAAGCGACCAGGCAGTACATTAGGTTCCTTTAAGGTATCATCAAAGTTCAAGCTAAAATCTACGGTATCCTTGCTAATATCCCTTAGAAGCTCCATGGCCAAGGGGGTCATTCTAGCCTCGGTATAACGCATAGCTGCCGCAACATCTCCGTCTATGGATCCAAAGTTTCCCTGTCCATCTACCAATGGAGCCCTCATTACAAAATCCTGAGCCATCCTAACCATGGCATCGTATACAGACGTATCTCCATGAGGATGGTATTTACCCAAACAATCTCCCACTATTCTTGCAGATTTTCTATGGGGCTTGTCCGGAGTTACTCCTAGCTCATACATAGTATATAAGATTCTTCTCTGAACCGGTTTTAATCCGTCTTCTACCCTTGGTAGAGCTCTCTCCAAGATAATATACTCTGCATAAGGCATTATAGATTCATGCATTACCTCTTCTAAAGGCTTTTGTATAATTAAATCCTTATTTTGCGTAAACTTATCAATTCTTTTAGCCATAAACTATACCCCCATCTCTTGAAAAGCGTCTATTTTATTGAAATTAGCATAGGTGTTGATATATTCACGTCTTGGATCCACCTTATCTCCCATTAATATGGTAACCAGCTTGTCTGCTTGGGCAGCATCTTCTATGGTTACCTGGACTATGCTGCGTTTTTTAGGGTTCATAGTGGTTTCCCATAGCTGCTCTGGGTTCATCTCTCCTAGCCCCTTATACCTTTGTACTACATAGCCTTTGCCTATCTTTTTAATTTTCTCCTTTAGCTCATTATCACTATAGGCATATTCTACGGTTTTTCCTTTGGATATCTTATAAAGGGGAGACAAACCAATATAGACATGCCCTTCTGTGATAAGCTCTTTCATATATCTAAAAAAGAAGGTAAGCAATATTGCACGAATATGAGCACCATCCTGGTCAGCATCAGACAAGATTATAATTTTATTGTATTTAAGGTTTTTAATATTAAAATCCTCACCAATACCTGTACCCAAGGCGGAAATTATGGTACAAAATTCCTCATTAGCAAGAACCTGATCTAAACGTTTCTTCTCCACGTTTAAAGGCTTACCTCTTAAGGGAAGAATAGCCTGAAATCGCCTATCCCGAGCCTGTTTTGCTGAGCCTCCTGCTGAGTCACCCTCTACTATAAATAGTTCGTTTATTGAGGTGTCTCTTCCGGTACAACTAGCTAACTTGCCCACTAGAGGAGCACCCTCTAGATTATTTTTCCTGCGGGTTATCTCCCGGGCTCTTCTTGCCGCCTCTCTCACCTTAGCAGCTTTAATGGCTTTTTCAATAATAAGTTTTATAACATGATCATTAGTAGTATTTTCTATAAAATATGTTAGCTGATCTGTTACAATAGACTCTAGTGCAGTTCGTGCTTCGGAGTTGCCTAGTTTGGTTTTGGTCTGTCCTTCAAATTGAACATTTCGCATCTTTACAGATATAATAGCGGTCATACCCTCCCGAAAATCCTCGCCACTTAAGTTGCTATCCCTTTCCTTCAAATAATTAAACTTTCTAGCATAGTCATTTAACACCTTAGTTATAGCAGTTTTAAATCCAGTTTCATGGGTACCCCCTTCACTGGTAGGAATATTATTTACATAGGAAAATATGCTTTCGGTATAGGAATCAGTGTACTGAATGGCAATCTGAGCAGCAATACCGTCCTTTTCACCTTCTAAAAAAATTATTTCAGGATGGACAACAGTTCTATCTTCATTTATGTACTTGACAAAGTCTATTAATCCGCCACTATATAGAAAGACCTGCCTAGCAAGTGATTTCTCATCCTTATTTTCCTCTTTATTATGCCTCAAATCATTTAAGGCTATCTCAATACCTCTATTTAAAAAAGCAAGTTCTCTAAGACGCTTTGATATAGTATCAATATTAAACCTAATATCATCAAAAATTCTATCATCGGGTAAAAAACGAATTTTAGTTCCTGTCTCCTTGGTGGTGCCCACTTCTTCTAAGTCTGTAACTGCAACACCAGCTACAACCTTTTGGGTTTTCTTATCATAATAGCTTTCGAAGCGCTGCCTGTATACCTTACCATCCCTCTTTACCTCTACCTCTAGCCATCTGGATAATGCATTTACTACTGCAGCGCCTACTCCGTGTAAACCCCCAGAATAACTGTAGTTTTCATTATTAAACTTGCCTCCAGCATGAAGCTGAGTAAAAACTAGCTCTACGCCTGACATCTTCATGGCCTCGTTCATATCTACTGGTATACCCCTACCATTATCCTCTACCATAATACTGCCGTCATCAAATAAGGTAACTTCTATCCTATCAGCAAAACCGTTAGCGGCTTCATCTATAGCATTATCTACTATTTCCCATAATAAATGATGCAGGCCTCTAGGTCCTGTGGTTCCTATATACATACCAGGCCGCATCCTTACAGCATCTAATCCTTTTAACACTTTTATATCATTAGCATCATAAGTTTTTACCATTAATAAACCTCCCAGCTGTATGAACGTATGTTCCTTTTTGCCTTACTTACTCATTATAATTTTATCATTTATTAAAGTCAACCAATTATAACCTTTATCAAACTTCTACATAAAAAAAAGAACTCCTCTTTTGAGTTCCTTTTAAGATTCAACTATCCTAATCAATGGAGCTAGAGTATTTTCATAAAAGATAAATAAGGAAAATGGTTTTGTAAAGGGACTTCACAAAACCATTTTCCTTAAACATATCCTTTCTACTTCAATCCCTCAAATTAGTATACACTTCGCTTGGTGTAGTGAGTATGGAGGATATCATGGGCCTTCTTGCTATTGGGCTCACCAAGATATTCTTCATACAGTTTCTTTACCATTGGGTTCTCGTGAGATTTTCTAATTGGTAGATCTCTGTCTTCTTCATAAATAGCTTTAGCTCTTTCTACCTTAGGATCCTTTTCCATATATGTCTTAGCTTTTACTATAGGCTGTCCGCCACCGGTTACACAGCCTCCTGGGCAACCCATAATCTCGATGAAATGGTACTCTTTTTCCCCGGATTTTACCTTTTCCAGCAAGGTTTTTGCATTAGCTGTTCCATGGGCTACTGCTGCACGGAGAGTCATGTCACCAAGCTGTATTTCAGCCTCTTTTACCCCTTCGATTCCTCGAACAGCGTGAACCTCAACGTTTTCCATTGGTTCACCAGTAACCACTTCATATACAGTTCTAAGAGCTGCTTCCATAACACCACCAGTAGCACCAAAGATAACTCCGGCACCTGTAGATTCTCCAAGAGCTGGATCAAATTCTTCATCAGGAAGTTTGGTAAAGTCCATACCTGCTTCTTTTATCATTCTTGCTAGCTCTCTAGTGGTTAATACTACGTCAACATCTGGATAACCTGAAGCACTAAGTTCAGGACGTTGAGCCTCAAATTTCTTTGCAGTACAGGGCATAATGGACACTACAAATATCTTTGAAGGATCCCAATTGTTCTTCTCAGCATAGTAGGTTTTAACTACAGCACCCATCATCTCATGAGGAGATTTACATGAGGACAGATTATCTAAAAACTCTGGATAATAATGTTCACAATACTTAATCCAGCCTGGGCTACAGGAGGTAATCATAGGTAGCTTACCACCATTTTTGATTCTACCTATTAGCTCGGTTCCCTCTTCCATAATGGTTAAATCTGCAGCAAAGTCGGTATCAAATACTCTGTCAAAACCTAATCTCCTAAGGGCAGCAACCATTTTGCCTGTGACTCTTGTGCCCATTTCCATACCAAACTCTTCACCTAAAGCTACACGAACTGCTGGAGCAGTCTGTACAACCACGTGAAGATCAGGATTGTTTAGCGCATCCCATACCTTTTCGGTATCATCCTTTTCTCTCAAAGCACCTACAGGGCAAGCTGCTATACACTGTCCGCAGTTGATGCAGGGTACGTCATTAATGCTCATGTCAAAGACTGGCTCGATCATGGTGTCGAAACCTCTTTCCGTAGCACCAATTACACCAATTCCCTGAACATTTCTGCAAACAGCTACACAGCGTCTGCAAAGGACACATTTGTTGGGATCTCTAACAATAGAGGGTGAAATGGAATCCACAGGCCTATCATAACGCTCACCTTCGAAACGTATCTCATCTATTCCAAGGTTTTTTGCCAGATCTTGCAGTTCACAGTTTTGGCTTCTTACACAGGTCAAGCACTTTCTGTCATGGTTGGACAGAATTAACTCAAGGCTAAGCTTTCTAGCTTCCCTAACCTTGGGTGTATTGGTTCTTATAACCATTCCGTCTTGAACAGGGAATACACAGGAAGCTTGAAGGGAACGAGACCCTTCTACCTCCACCAAGCACATACGACACGCGCCGATTTCATTTATATCTTTAAGATAGCATAGAGTAGGAATATCGATATTGGCAGCTCTAGCTGCTTCCAAAGCTGTTGAACCAGCAGGTACTTCTACTTCCACGCCATCTATTGTAACTTTAATCATTTCCATGCTTCTTCACTCCTTTTTGGTCCTAACTTATCTTTTTACTATAGCATCGAAAGGACATTTTTCCATACAAGCTCCGCATTTTACGCAGGTTTCTTGATTGATAACATAGGGTTGTTTCCTCTGTCCACTGATTGCATTGGCAGGGCAAGCTTTAGCACAAAGACCACAGCTTCTGCACTTGTCTTCCAAGATGAAGTATTGTAAAAGTGCTTGACACACTCCAGCTCTGCATTTTTTGTCCCTAATATGTTCTTCATATTCATCTCGGAAATATCTTATAGTGCTGAGCACCGGATTGGGCGCAGATTGTCCTAAGCCACATAGGGACGCCATCTTAATACCCTCACCAAGCTCCTCTAATTTCTCAATGTCCCCCTCTTCACCTTTTCCTTCAGCAATCTTGTTTAGTATCTCTAGCATTCTCTTAGTACCTATACGGCATGGAGGACATTTTCCACAGGATTCATCAACTGTAAACTCTAAGAAGAACCTGGCAATGTCAACCATACAGTTATCTTCATCCATTACGATGAGACCGCCAGAACCCATCATAGAACCTATGGCAGTCAGAGAATCATAGTCAATAGGGGTATCTAAATGC
>CALKWV010000068.1 GCA_938003915.1 uncultured Bacillota bacterium
TTATTCACTATTTTTTTAGGATTACTTGTCCACAAAAATCCCCCTACCAATTCTTACCATGTTAGAGCCTTCCTCAATAGCTATCTCAAAATCATTGGTCATACCCATAGACAAGTATTGCATATCAATATGGTCTATTTGTTTTCTTCTTAGATCTTCAAAAAGATGTCTAAAACGCCTAAAACATTCCCTAATAGCGTCAGTATCGTGAGTATTAGGACCAATGGTCATTAGTCCTTTAACCTCTATATTGGGGTAGTTTACCAGTTCTTCTATAAAGGAAAGTAAGTCTTCTTCGTAGACTCCTGACTTAGTAGACTCCTTTGACATATTTACCTGTACTAGTGCCTGTATTTTTCTTCCCATAGCACCTGCTCTTTTGTTTAATTCCTGTGCAAGGGAAAGTCTGTCTAATGAATGAATAAGGTCTATTTTATCTATAATATATTTAACCTTATTGGTTTGTAAAGACCCAATCATATGCCAGCTAATATTTTTATTAATAACATCATATTTTTTAACTAGCTCCTGCACTCTATTTTCTCCAACTATAGTTATGCCTGCATCTATAGCCTCTAATATTTTTGATGGAGCAACATTTTTGCTTACCGCTACTATAGATATCTCATTGGGATCTCTGTTTACAGATAGTGCTGCTTTTTCTATTCTTTTTCTTATTTGTTCGATATTATCTCTGACAGACATCTACTTACATCACTCCATGTACTATTTTTGAATTATCAAGGTTCACTTTATAATAACCACATCATTAAGCTCTAAAGCATCATAGTCATTTACCTTATCAATTATTGCCCATTCATCATCCATAGCTTTTACCTTTACTTCAACAAATTTAATATCCCCATTGCGTTCAACCTTCACGCCTGTTCTATCATCTTTATTAGTAATAGCCTTTGTAGGGACCATTAAACCTTCAGCTGATATACCAATTTCTATATGTATGTTGCGTGCTTCTATAACACTTTCTATATTTTCTATCATTTCAAGAATAACCAAGGTAGAATCCTTTAAAAAATCTACTTTATAAACTGTTGCACTAATAACTTCTTCAGATAGGCCTGGTATTTTAAGCTTAAGAGTATCACCCTGCTCATAAAAAATATTCTTATGGGGTATTAAAGATACTATATACCATTTATATGGCACCACAATTTTATATAATGGAACATCTACATGAGTATTTTCCTTATCCAATTCCAAAGGCTTATAATCTATAAAAGTCAAATATTGCTCTGCTGTAAAATAATCTATATCATTAGGCGTTATTATGTTTTCCAATCCATCTAACTCAAAACTGACAATCCCGGATTCTGGAGCAGTAACCTCTACCTTCCATTCCTTAAGCTTGTTTTCTATTTCTTCTTCCTGGCTATATAGCTGTTCCAAATATTTGCTAGTAGACTCTTTTTTATCTAAAATCTCTTTTTTTCTATCCAGAAGACCTCTAAGCTGATTTTCGTATTTTTCCATGTCATAAAATTCATCTTTCTGAATGTTATATTGAATGGTATATACAATAGAATCTATATCTTCCTCAATTTTTTCGAAATCACTATCCATAATTTCCTGAACTATATTCTTGTTTTGATAATCCCATATTTTTTGCTTTATATTATATAAACTATCTACCAGCTTATCATCGTATCCATCCTTGTATACTACAGCCAGTAATTCATCTTTATTTACTAATTGTCCCTTGGTTACAAAAAACTCTACTTCACCAAATTCTGGTGCAGTGTATGCCTTTTCTTGTCTAATAACTAAACCCTCACATTGCTCCCAGCTAGTAATTTCTCCATGCTTAACAATATCATATAAAGGGGGGCTAAGCATTAGCTTAATCAGATAAATAAAAAAAACTATAATCATGGCAAGGAAAATAAAGAATCTAAATCTTACCCGCCTACCGGCGATAATAATTCCCTTTGCCACAAAAACTTCACCCCTTTACATAATAATTATTACTTCTCTATAAAAATAAAAAATCCTGCTAAAAATGTAAAATACTTTGCAGGAAGTTGATATAAAAGAAATAAGACAAATACATGTATTATATGTCCGTTAGAGAAAGTATTTTTATTTGGGACATATTGATTTAGTGATTTTTACTTGATTTCCATTTTCATTGAACTGTATCTTGCTACATAAAGCATGAACTAACATTAAACCACGTCCTCCTTCAGACATATTTAGGCTACCACAATCAGGACGTTGTTGGCAAAATTTCTTATAGTCAAATCCTTGACCTTCATCTTTGATAAAAATATCTAAAGTAGTTGAGTCTACTTCCTCAATAGCAACATTGACTTTCTTATTACAAAATCCCTTATTACCATGCAATATCCCATTGGAAATAAGTTCATTCAATACTAAACGAAACTCAAAATATTCATCCTCATCTAAGGGATTCCATTCATTAATACAATTCATCATTTCGTTGATTAATTTTCTTACCTTTAAAGGATTGCTTCCTGTAATCTGTTTTTTAAAGAGCAGCTTCACCAACTTTACCTCCACCTACTATTTTGTCTAAATACATTGACTATTATATTTTTACCACTTTTCTATGATATAAAACAAGGAATGATTGAATTAAGTTTTCTCATATAGTTCTCTTGATATAGGATCTAAATCTTTCTAAGAGTCTACGCTCCATTCGGGAAATATACATTTGTGATACGCCGATCTCTTCAGCTATTTCCCTTTGACTTCGCTCATTGTAAAAACGTTCGTAAAGAACTTTTCTTTCCGTATCTCCCAGACCCGACATTATCTTCTCAATTACGTCTCTATCCTCTACCAAGGAATAATTCTTTTCTTCCCTTCCAACCATTGCCATTAAATCAGTCTCATTATTCTCATCAATATAGTAGTCTAAAGAAGCAGTATTTGTACGATAACTGGACTCCATAAGTTCTAAAACTTCCTCAGTTGTAATGTTAAGATATTTGGCGATTTCTTCCGGCTTTGGGCTACGCCCTAATTGATTGGACAGGTGTGCCTTTGCACTTTCAATTTTCTTTATCATTTCGCTTTCCTTGCGCGGCAAGCGTATAATCCTACTCTTGTCTCTAAAATGATTTTTTATCTCTCCAACTATAGTAGGTGTTGCGAAACTAGAAAATTTATATCCTCTATTGATATCATAACGCTCCAAGGCCTTTATCAGGGCCAAAGAAGCTACCTGGAATAAATCATCGTATTCAACGCCCCTATTAACAAACTTTTTTGCAATTATTTCCGCGATGTAAAGGTAATGTTGAACTAACTCATTTCTAAGATTTATATCTCGAGTTTCACAATATTCTTTTAGAAGCTTTTCTATCTTATCATTATCATTTGTATTTTTCCTTTTATCACTCATTAATCAGCTAGACCCCCCACATCCTTTGTGCATACATATTTCCCTCATTATACCATTATCAGTCTTAAATTCTACTTCATCCATCATTGATCCTAAAATATATCGGCTTAACTGGGCATGGTCTATGTCTTGGCTTGATATATTAGTTTCAATCCATTCCCCCTGTCCCGTAATATCAATATGTATACACTGATCTAAGTGCTTAAATTTAATTAACAACTCCTCAGGCCTCACTGCTTGGTTGAGTATTAAAATTATTGCTTCTGCAACGGACATTTTTATATCTTCAATCTGATCCACATCAAAACCTAGCCTACTAGCAAAAGCTGCGCTAGTTAATCTTGTAACCATAACATATTCCGGCTTTGCAGGTACTGTCAAGGTAATTGTATCATTGCTCATGTTCCTTGCACCTCTAAAGCAAAAATTTTATCCAATCCCGTAATAACAAAGATTTTTTTAATATAGGGTTTTAGATTAGTAATAGTAATATTACCGTCATATTCCTTAACCCGCCTTAAGGCACTAATTAAAACACCCAGTCCTGTGCTGTCAATATAGGTTAAATTTTGACAGTCTAATACAATGTTCCCAGGCTGTTGTTCAATAAGCTTATGTAATTTATCTTTCAGATCAGGGGCATTGTATATATCAATTTCACCATCTAAAGAGACATGCCAAGTATTAGTATCAGGGTTAAATTTCTCTTTTACATCCACTGCAATACTCCTTCCTCTTTTCATTAGTTTCTTAAATAGGAGAAATAAATAGTCTATCAATAAAGATGTACTATAATTTCATTGACATCAATATTATATCATAAAATGCATTTATTTTGTTTATTTGTTAAACTATAATTGTGATATTTTGTTATCAGCAGCAGCTATGTTTATAAAGTTTAGTTTATTGAACTAGCGTACTAGGTTAGACTATTTTACTAATTAACTTATATAAACTGAAAACATTGTATTTAAACGCTTTTTACCCTTACAAATCAAAAATTAAATTTTTTTCAATAAAAGGCTTGACATAATCAAAGAAATAATGTATATTATAATTCGTCGCCTGACGACAGTGGTTGTAACGGGGTGTGGCGCAGTTTGGTAGCGCACGTGCTTTGGGAGCATGGGGCCGGGGGTTCAA
>CALKWV010000069.1 GCA_938003915.1 uncultured Bacillota bacterium
GTAATGGCTGATGCTGCCCACGCCTTTGGTGCGGATAGAAAAGGAAAGAAATGTGGGCAGGTTGCTGATTTTACCTGCTTTTCTTTCCATGCAGTAAAGAATCTTACGACTGCTGAGGGAGGAGCAGTTGTCTGGAGAAATGATCTGGGATTGGATGATGAATGGTTATACAGGCAGTATATGTTATATAGCCTGCACGGGCAATCCAAGGATGCCCTGGCAAAAAGCCAAAAGGGTTCCTGGGAATATGATATCCTTTTCCCGGGATATAAGTGCAATATGACGGATATATTGGCGGCAATCGGATTGGTACAGTTGGATAGATATCAAACTCTCTTGAAAAGAAGGAGAGAGATTATTGAAATATATGATAAACATTTGTTGCCTGTGGGGATAAAAAGCCTGGAACATTATGGTGAAGACTTTAACTCTTCAGGACATCTTTATCTGTCCAGAATACCCGGGATAACGGAAAAGGAAAGAAATGAGATTATCATGAAGATGGCGGAGAAGGGGATAGCTACAAATGTACATTATAAGCCACTACCTATGTTGACAGCTTATAAAAATTTAGGATTTGATATCAAGGATTATCCCAATGCTTACGCCCAATATGTCAATGAAATTACCTTACCTCTTCACACCCTGTTAAGTGATGAGGATGTAGAGTATATATGTGAAAGTTTAAAAAGAGCGATAGAAGAAGTTTTATAATTATAAACCAAGATGGAGCGAAAAGATGGTTTTAAAAAGATGGGAAGACCTACCGGAAAAAATAAAGAATGAAGATGTTAAAAGGTATTATGATATTCTATCCAAAAAACGCATTAGTTTAGTTATTAAACGGATTTTTGATCTGGTTCTTGCAATTATTTTGCTCATAATTCTTTCACCATTATTTATTATAATAGCCATAGCTATTAAGATTGACTCAAAAGGTCCTGTTATGTTCAGGCAGACCAGAGTAACACAATACGGAAAGAAGTTTAGGATTTTTAAATTCCGTACTATGATTACCGATGCTGAAAAAATCGGAAGTCAAGTAACTACAAAAAATGATACGAGAATTACCAGGATTGGAAGAGTATTGAGAAAGTATAGATTAGATGAAATTCCACAGTTGTTGAATATTATTGCTGGTGAGATGAGTTTTGTCGGTACCAGGCCTGAGGTTTCTAAATATGTGGAAAAGTATACAGATGAAATGATGGCAACTTTATTGCTACCGGCTGGAGTGACGTCAGAAGCAAGCATACAATATAAAGATGAAGAATTATTATTGACAAATGCCATTAGTGTAGATGAAGTATATGTGAATAAAGTATTACCTGAAAAGATGGAATATAACTTAAGAAGTATAGAAGAGTTTAGCCTTATAAATGATATAAAGACAATGCTTAGGACTGTTGTTGCTGTTGTTAAGAAGGAAGAAGATAAGGATGTTAGAAATTCTGTCAAATTAAAAAGTAGGGAAAAGAGGCAGGAACATGAATGGTAATATTAAAAAAAGGAATATTTGGATATTTCATCATTACGCAACACCTCCTAATATCAATGGATTTACTAGACCTTATGATTTAGGTGTAAATCTAATAAATAAAGGATATAATGTAACGGTTTTTGCAGCATCATTTTTACATTTAGCAAATGTAAATCTAATTGATGATAAAAGGTTATATATAATAAATAATGATAGTGATATTCCCTTTGTCTTTATAAATACTCCATCATATGGCGATAGTTATATAAAAAGAATTATTAATATGGGTGTATATTATAAACGTCTTTT
>CALKWV010000070.1 GCA_938003915.1 uncultured Bacillota bacterium
ATGCTAGTAATGAGTATGTAGACTATAAAACAGGTGTGGATAGAAATATAGCACCGGAAAATAGAACCCCCTTTAGTGGCGGTAAAAAGACTATTGTTCAAGGAAAACTTTCACTAAATGAAGTCTTGTGCATAGCTATAATTACCTTTTTGATAGCCTGTGGGATTGGGCTAATAATAGTTTTATTTAGGGAGCCTAGCATTTTATGGGTAGGTCTATTGGGAGTATTTATTTCCATATTTTATAGCGTTCCTCCATTTAAATTTGCTTATACTGGTTTGGGAGAGTTTGCTGTTGGTTTTACCTTTGGTCCTTTAGTTACCCTAGGGATGTATATGGTTATGGCCCAGGAATTTGATTATAGAGTAATGATTGTAGGGCTTCCAATAGGATTTCTTATCGCTAACGTATTATGGATTAACCAATATCCTGATTATGAAGCTGATAAGCAAGGCAATAAAAGAAACTGGGTAGTAAGATTGGGTAAAGAAAAGGGGATTAAAGTATATATAGTATTGTTTGTATTGGCATATATTTCATTAATTTTGGTATCTGCAATATATAGGAATCCATTTTGGCTGTTGGGCTGGATTAGCATTCCCTTAGCAGTTAAATCTGTTAAAATTGCTCAAAGAGAATTTAATAATATACCAAAATTAGTTCAGGCCAACGCAACTACTTTACTTATTTATCAACTAACCGGGCTAGCTATGATGATTGCTTCATTGTTAAATGGGTGAATAACCTTCCCAAATTCCTGGTTCTGCATATTATAACAGTATGAATAACCATTTGGAAAGGGATGGATACATATGAGCAAGGATTATAAAATAAGAAAAGTGTTTCCAGGTGGGAATACAGCAAAGGGGTTTTATTCATTTTTTGATTACATTACAGGAGATAATTATACTAGGCGCTATATAATCAAAGGAGGACCAGGTGCGGGAAAATCCACTTTTATGTCCGGTATTAAGCAGCATATGTTGGAGCATGGCTATGTAGTAGATGAATATCGCTGTGCCACGGATCCTGATTCTTTAGATGCCATATTCATGCCAGAAATTGGGGTGGCACTACTTGATGGTACGTCACCTCACGCCATTGAGCCAAGAAATCCTGGTATAACCGATGATATTATTTGGTTAGGAGATTATTGGGATAAGGCAAAGCTGTTGAAACACAAGGAAGAGATCTTAAAATTAAATAAAAAAGCTAGCAAGCTGTTTAAGATAGCCTTTAGCCATCTAAAAGAAGCTGGTGTGGTTTACAACGAATGGCGTTCTTATGCCCAAGATGACTTTAATGAAGAAGAGTACAATATTGCACTTAAGCAGGTTATTGATGACCTTTTTAAAGATATAACTGAGGTAAACTGTAATGCAAAGCATACTCATTTCTTTGCATCAGCAATTAGTGGAAAAGGAATCTATAATTACACACAAAACCTGATTGAGCCCACGTATAAGGTATATGCTTTTTCTGGGATGCCAGGCTCAGGTGTGCAAAAGGCCATTGGTAGGATAGCACAGCAAGCTCAGGAGTTAGGAATATCAACTGAGCAGTATCATTGTCCTATTGATGTTGACGAGCTGGATATGGTTATAATACCCTCACTGAAAAGCGTAGTGGTTAATATAAATCAGGTTTTGAGCAAAGATAATTCATATTTTGACTATAAACAAATAAAAGCTTATGTAAATTTCGATGACTACTTAAATTATAGAACAATTTACGAGTTTTCTGATGACATTGAAGAAGCAAAAAAACGATTTTATCATCTGATAGATAGAGCAATAGATTTAATTTCAAGAGCCAAGACTATCCATGGTCAAGTTGAGAAATATTATATTGATGCCATGGATTTTGAAAGAGTGAATGCTAAGAGACAAGAGATTTTAGAGGAGATCCTGAAACTAGCAAAAATTAGAGATTAACAGTAAAAAAAGTGCGTCCTAGGACGCATTTTTTTTGAAAATTTTTAGTTGAAATATCTAGCTTAATATAATAGGATAGATGGTAACAAATTCATATTGTTTGAACAATAAAAGATCATATAATTTAGATGGAATTTATAGAATAACATATGTAGGAAGGGGGATGGGCGTAAAAACAGCCCGACTATATGAACACGAGAATAGTACTAACAAGCAATCTAGATCCATGGCGCAATTTAGCTATGGAGGAATACTTGTTGGATAATGTAAAGCCTAATGAGTGTATTCTTTACTTATGGCAAAACCAGAATACAGTGGTAATTGGCAAAAATCAAAATGCATGGAAAGAATGTAGAACCGAGCTATTAGAAAAAGAGGGAGGCAAATTGGCCCGTAGAAGCTCTGGTGGTGGAGCAGTATTTCACGATACTGGAAATCTAAATTTCTCATTTTTAGTAGATAGAAAATATTATGATGTTCATAAACAGTTAGAAGTTATTTTAAAGGCAGTAGAAAAATTAGGGATTAAAGCTGTATTTAGCGGAAGAAATGATCTAACAGTTGAGGGTAGAAAATTTTCTGGGAATGCTTTTTGTTTTAGAAAAAAATCAGCCCTACATCATGGAACCATTCTAGTATCAGCTGATATGGACAAGATGACCAGATACCTGCAAGTCCCAAAAGAAAAAATACAATCAAAGGGTATAGAGTCTGTAAGATCACGGGTAGTTAATCTTACAGAGTATAATCCCCAGATAGACATACCAACTATGATAGATACTTTAATAGAATCTTTTAAGGAAGTTTATGGAGATACTTCTGATATTAGGCACGGAGAAGAAGGCATTGACCAAACTGTACTCAATGAACTTTACAATAAGTATAAGTCTTGGGAGTGGAGATTTGGTGAAACTCCTAAGTTTGATATTGAATTTGATACTCGTTTTTCTTGGGGTGGCATTCAGCTGTGCCTAAGACTCGAGCATGGAAGGATAGTAAAAGCATTCGTATATTCTGATGCCATGGATGAGGCATTTATAGAAATGATTCCAGGGATATTAGAGGGCTGTATATTCCACTCAAAAAATATGGCCCAAGCATTGCTAAATGCAGAAGTAGGCCAAGAAAGAAAAGCTATGATTCGTGATATAGCCAATTGGCTCAGTAGTAAAGGTTTTTGATGTTTTAAGATAAAACCTTTTTGAATCCAGTAATTTCCTGATTAAATTAGAACATACAGTGGACAACCTTCCGTCCTCTTTGAAATAAGTGGGCAGGTAAACTTATATTTATAAGAAATAGTAATTTAGCATATATGGAGGCTAATAATGTTTCGGATAATAAAAGAAATTAAGCCATTTATAATAACTATATTGATAATTATAGTTTTACTTTTTGTACAGGCTATGACGGAGCTAGCGCTTCCTGACTATATGTCTAATATAGTTAATATTGGTATACAGCAAAATGGTATTGAAGATGCTGTCCCCCAGGTTATTAGGGCTGAAAAATTAGATAGGATAAAAGTCTTATTAAATGAAGAGGAGAGAACCTTGGTAGAGAATAGTTATAGGCTTATCCGTAAAGAGGATATCGATAACAAGGGGGACAATAAATTATTAAAAAAATATCCTGTGCTTGAGAAGGAAAGCCTATATGTTTTAGATGCATGGTCAGAAATAGATAAGGAGAAGTTAAACAGTATATTAGCTAAAGCCATTTTAACCTTATGGGGTATAGAAAATGGCGCAGAACAAAGCCAGCTTCCATTTCTTAATGAATTACCAGATGGCATGGATCCCTTAGAGATAATAAAAACGCTACCTGAAGATCAGTTAAGAGCAATAATGGTTATGATAGATGAGCAATTTAAGCTAATGCCCGAGTCCATTATAACTCAATCCGCTATAAACTTTATAAAAGCTGAATATGAAGCTATTGGTGTTAATATCAGGCAGAATCAATTTCGCTATATTATGTATGTTGGCGGTATAATGCTATTAATTGCTCTTTTAAGTATGGGAGCATCCATAGCTGTTGGTTTCCTATCGGCTAGGGTTTCATCTGCCTTGGGCAGAAATCTAAGGGAAAAGGTCTTTAGAAAAGTTATATCCTTTTCCAACGTGGAGTTTGATCATTTTTCAACTGCCTCTTTAATAACAAGGAGTACCAATGATATTCAGCATATACAAATGTTCTTTGTTATGATGCTAAGAATGGTATTTTATGCTCCCATTTTAGGTATAGGTGGTGTTATTAGAGCCCTTAGTACAGACACATCTATGGCTTGGATAATAGCTGTAGGTGTAATGGCTGTTTTAACACTGGTTACCCTTCTGTTTTCCATCGCCACCCCTAAATTTAAGAAAATGCAAAAGCTTATAGATAGGGTAAACTTAGTAATGAGAGAAGCACTGAACGGTTTGATGGTCATAAGAGCATTTAATACCCAAAGATTAGAAGAAAGTAGATTTGATAATGCTAATAAGGACTTAACTAGAACTAATTTATTTGTTGCCAGATTAATGACATTTATGTGGCCAACAATGATGCTTATTATGAATGGTGTTTCCCTTCTCATTGTTTGGGTGGGTGCCCATCAAATAGAGGATGGAGCTATACAAGTTGGAGATATGATGGCCTTTATGCAATATACCATGCAGATAATTATGTCTTTTCTGATGATATCTATGGTTTCTATAATGATTCCCAGAGCTTCGGTATCAGCTCAAAGAATAGCTGAGGTTTTGGATAGAGAAGTAGCTATAAAGGATCCAGCCAAAACAGATTCTAAGATAAGTAGCCCTAAAGGCATTATCGAATTTAGGAATGTAAGCTTTAAATACCCTGGTGCTAAAGAATATGTTTTAAAGGATATATCTTTTACTGCAAAACCTGGGGAGACTACTGCTTTTATTGGCGGTACTGGTAGCGGAAAATCAACTCTGGTAAATCTTATACCAAGATTTTACGATGTAACAGATGGACAGATTCTCATAGATGGTGTTGATATTAGGGATATGAAGCTGCACGATCTAAGGGAAAGAATAGGATATGTTCCCCAAAAAAGCGTGCTATTTTCCGGAACTATTGAAAGCAACTTAAAGTATGGCAAAAATGCTGATGCTACAGATCAAGATGTGCAGAAAGCTATAGAAATAGCTCAGGCCAAAGAATTTATTGATGAGAAAGATAAGGGGATTCTATCAGAGATTTCTCAAGGAGGAACTAATGTATCCGGTGGCCAAAAACAAAGATTGTCTATAGCCAGGGCGTTAGCCAAAAAACCTCAGATCTTTATTTTTGATGATAGTTTTTCAGCTTTAGATTTTAGAACTGATGCAGCTTTAAGAGAAGCTTTGTCTAAAGAGATAAGGGATAAGACAGTATTGATTGTGGCACAGAGAATCAGTACCATTATGAATGCCGAGAATATCATAGTGCTAGATGAAGGTAGAATAGTGGGTATGGGAACTCACCAAGAGCTTTTAAAGAGCTGTGATGTTTACAGACAGATCGCCCTGTCACAGCTATCGGAGGAGGAACTTGCCATATGAGTAGAGAAAAAGCCAAAAGAATGACCAATATAGGAGCAAGAAGAGGTCATGGACCTGCTGGACCTATGGGAGGCGGATTTAATAAACCCAAAAACTTTAAAGGTACTTTTATAAAGCTGCTTAATTACCTAAAACCCCATTACCTGCAATTAGTTGTAGTAACAATCTTGGCTATTGGTAGCACTATCTTTGCCATAATAGGACCAAGGATATTGGGTAAAGCTACAACCGGAATATTCGAAGGTTTGATAGAAAAGCTTTCTGGTATACCTGGCGGCGGAATAGATTTTGGATACATAGGTAATATTATTCTGGTGCTTATAGGAATATATTTATTGTCTACTTTATTTTCTCTAATACAAGGATTTATGATCTCTGGTATAGCCCAAAAAATATCCTATAATTTACGAAGAGAAATTTCTTTAAAAATTAATAAACTTCCCCTTAAATATTTTGATACTGTAAGCCATGGAGATGTTCTATCCAGAGTTACAAATGACGTAGATACTATTAGCCAATCCCTTAGTCAAAGCACTAGCCAGATAATTACTTCTCTTGCTACTTTTATTGGAGCTTTGATAATGATGTTTTCAATAAGCTGGCAGATGACCATTGTAGCTCTTTTGATGCTCCCCCTATCAATGGTATTGGTTATGTCAGTAGTAAAAAGATCTCAAATACATTTTGTTGCTCATCAGAAATCTTTAGGGGATGTTAATGGTCATATTGAGGAAGTGTATGGTGGGCACAACATTATGAAAGCTTTCAACGCAGAGGAAGCTGTAATTAAAGAGTTTACAGAAATAAATAATAAACTCTATGATTCAGCTTGGAAATCTCAATTTTTGTCAGGTATGATGATGCCGATTATGATCTTTATAGGAAATTTGGGATATGTGGTTGTTTCCATACTGGGAGGATGGCTGGCAGTAAGAAAAGTTATAGAAGTAGGGGATATACTGGCATTTATCCAATATATCAGGAGTTTCACCCAACCTGTTACACAGTTAGCTCAGATAAGCAATATAATTCAATCCACCATAGCCGCAGCCGAAAGGGTATTCGAATTTTTAGATGAGGAAGAGGAAATTGAAGATACCCCCTCACCTGTAAAGCTGGACAATGTTCAGGGTAGAGTCACCTTTGAAAATGTTAGATTTGGTTATAAGGAAGATAATATAATTATAAAGAATTTTTCAGCAGATATAAAACCGGGACAAAAAGTAGCAATAGTGGGACCAACAGGAGCCGGAAAGACTACCATTGTTAAACTTTTGATGCGCTTTTATGATCTAAACGGTGGCAGGATATTAGTTGATGGGCACGATATAGTAGATTTTACTAGAAAAGATTTGCGGGATATGTTTGGTATGGTATTGCAGGATACCTGGTTATTTTCTGGTAGCATTATGGAGAATATAAGGTATGGAAGACCCGATGCGACAGATGAGGAAGTAATAGAGGCGGCAAAAGCTGCCCATGCTCATTGGTTTATTAGCACTCTACCTGATGGATATAATATGATCATTAATGAGGAAGCCTCCAATATATCCCAAGGTCAGAAGCAACTAATTACTATAGCCAGAGCTATATTATCAAATCCAAAAATACTCATATTAGATGAGGCAACATCTTCCGTAGACACTAGAACTGAAATACTCATAAAAAAAGCCATGGATAATCTTATGAGGGGGAAAACAGCTTTTATAATAGCTCATAGGCTATCAACCATTAGGGATGCAGACTTAATTTTAGTTATGAAGGATGGAGATATTGTAGAGTCGGGTAAGCATAAAGAGCTTCTTGAAAAAGAAGGTTTTTATGCCTCTTTATACTATAGTCAATTTGCCCATACAGAGGCTTCTTAGACTTTTAACTTGAATATTAAATTAAAAGACTTAGAAAACCATCTAAGTCTTTTTAAATTTTCCCTTGACTTTAGCATGTTAAAGTGCTAATATATTGATGCGGCAGATAAAGATATGTAAACGAAGAATGGAGGAAATAAATATGAACAAGAAATTAGTAATGTTTATGCTAATAGTAGTACTAATTATAAGCGCCATAGGGTGCTCTTCCAAGACAAGTAAAGAATCCAAAACTTTTACAGTAGGATTTGATCAGGACTTTCCACCTATGGGTTTTGTAGGGGACGATGGAGAATTTACAGGGTTTGATTTGGAGTTAGCAGCAGAGGTAGCTAAGCGACTTGATATGGAATTAAAATTGCAGCCCATAGCTTGGGATTCAAAAGATGCAGAACTGGAATCCGGTAATATTGACTGTATATGGAATGGATTTACCATCAACGGTCGGGAAGATAAGTACACTTGGACTGAGCCATATTTGAAGAACAATCAAGTCTTTGTTGTTAGGGCAGATTCGGATATAGAAACTTTAGATGATCTAGCAGGCAAATCAGTAGTTGTTCAGGTGGACTCTAGTGCGGAAAAGGCTTTAGAGGATGAACCTGAATTGGTAGAAAGCTTTGGCGAGTATATTACTGCTCCAAACTATAACGCAGCACTTATGGACTTAGAAGCTGGGGCAGTGGATGCAGTAGCAATGGATGAGGTAGTAGCAAAATATCAAAATGAAAAACGAGGCGGCATTTTTAGGATACTGGATGAGGTTCTAGCTCCAGAGGAGTATGGAGTAGGATTTTTATTAGGAAACACAGAGCTGAGGGATAAGGTCCAAAAAGCTCTAGAAGAAATGGCTGCTGATGGTACCATGGCAAAAATATCAGAAAAGTGGTTTGATGAAGATATAACTATACTTGGAAAATAACAGTGTGAAAAGGATAGAATATGACTAAAGGGCTATCCAAAGAGATAGCCCTTTAATACATATTAAAAAGCAGGGGTGGTATCATAAGTGGAATGGTCAGTAATGATATTAAAAATAACCGAAGGGCTATGGGAATCAGTTAAAATATTTACTCTTACGTTAATTTTTTCCCTTCCTTTAGGATTGCTTGTAGCTTTTGGCCGTATGTCTAAGAATTGGATTCTGAGAAATTTTATTAGGATTTATATTTCAATTATGAGGGGTACGCCATTAATACTTCAATTAATGGTTATTTATTTTGGTCCCTTTTATATTTTCAACATAACCTTGCCTAAAGGTTATCGTTTTTTTGCTGTAATTATAGGATTTGTTATAAACTACGCAGCCTATTTTGCTGAGATATACCGCGGTGGTATTGAATCAATACCAATTGGACAATATGAGGCAGCTAAGGTTTTGGGCTATAGCAAATCCCAGACCTTTATTAAGATTATCTTACCACAAGTTATAAGGAGGATACTTCCAGCGGTGACCAATGAAGTCATTACCTTGATTAAGGATACTTCATTGGCTTTTGCAATTTCTTACTCTGAAATGTTTACAGTAGCAAAAGCAATTGCTGCTGCCCAGACCAATATGACAGCTTTTATCATTGCAGGTATATATTATTATATATTTAACTTTATTGTAGCCTATATAATGGAATGGATAGAGAAAAAATTAAGCTATTACAGGTAGGTGAGACGCATGAACCTATTGGAAATTAGAAATTTAAAGAAAAGTTTCGGCGCTCTTGAAGTTATTAAAGGCATATCTTTAAACGTAGAAGAAGGAAAGGTAGTAAGCATTATTGGTCCCTCTGGCTCTGGAAAGTCTACTCTTCTTAGGTGTGCTACTTTATTGGAGACCATAGATTCTGGTGAGCTCATTTATTTAGGCGAATACGCCGTAACTACCGACAAAGATGGTAAGGCTGTTTATGCATCCAAAGCACAACTAAAGAAAATCCAAAGTTATTTTGGACTAGTATTTCAAAATTTCAATTTATTTCCACACTATTCAGTTATTAAAAATGTAACCGATGCACTAATTACAGTACAAAAAAAGCCCAAAGAAGAGGCTATGGAAATAGGGCGTGAATTGTTAAAAAAGGTTGGATTATCTGATAAGGAAAATGCCTATCCATATCAGTTATCAGGAGGGCAGCAACAACGTGTATCTATAGCAAGGGCCTTGGCGCTTAATCCAAAGATATTGTTTTTTGACGAGCCTACTTCCGCCTTAGATCCAGAATTGACGGGAGAGATTTTAAATGTAATTAAAGAGCTAGCAGCCGAGAAGATGACAATGGTAATAGTCACCCATGAAATGAGCTTTGCTAGGGATGTATCGGATTATGTTATTTTTATGGATAATGGTGTTATAGTTGAAGAAGGATCTCCAAGCCAGGTTATCAACAACCCAAAAAATGAACGAACAAAGGCATTCTTAAGTAGGTTTGACAGATAAAATGAATAAATGGACATTGTCATAGAAAATCGATATAATAAGGATTATAAAGCTTTGTTTTAGGGGTGCCTTATGAATATCGATCAATTTGTTGATTTTCTTAAACAAGACAGTGGATTTATGGACAATGTGACATATTGGAAAACCATAGATGCCAAAGAAGCTATCTTTGCGCCTTTTCCTAATTGGCTTGAGGAGGATATTATAAAAGCACTAAATCAGAAGGGGATTGAAAAACTATACCTTCATCAGGCTCTTACTCTGGATTTAGTTAAGCAAGGCAAAAATGTGGTAATAGTCACTCCTACTGCTTCTGGTAAAACTCTATGTTATAATTTGCCAGTATTAAATGAAATTTATAATAACCCAGATGCCAGAAGCCTATATCTTTTTCCAACCAAAGCTCTTTCCCAAGATCAAGTCAGTGAATTACATGAGCTGATCACTCTTATGGGCAAGGATATAAAGACCTATACCTACGATGGAGATACTCCAGTCAATGCCAGAAAAGCTATTAGGCATGCTGGGCATATCGTAGTTACCAATCCTGATATGCTTCATTCTGGGATTATGCCACATCACACTAAATGGATTAAATTGTTTGAAAATTTAAAGTATATAGTTATAGACGAAATGCATACCTATAGGGGTGTGTTTGGAAGTCATATGGCAAATGTAATAAGGAGATTAAAGCGAATATGTAGGTTTTATGGATCAAACCCTACATTTATTTGTTGTTCGGCTACTATTGCAAATCCAAAGGAGTTAGCCCAAAGAATTATTGAAGAGCCCGTAGAGCTAGTGGACAAAAATGGAGCTCCTTCAGGAAAAAAGCATTTAGTTTTCTATAATCCCCCATTGATCAACAAGGAGCTGGGCATCAGGCGCAGTTCTCTGTTAGAAACTAGGAAAATTGCAGGTCAACTTATAAGTAATGGAATACAGTCTATTATATTTGCTCGCAGTCGCTTGATGGTAGAAGTGTTGGTTACCTATTTAAAGAAGTTAGTTAATGACAAGCTAGGAAATTCCAAGGAGATAAGAGGTTATAGGGGAGGTTACCTTCCAACCGAAAGAAGGCAGATAGAAAAAGGGCTTAGAAATGGTCATATTATGGGAGTGGTCAGTACTAACGCTTTGGAATTAGGTATAGATATTGGCTCTTTAGAGGCGTCTATAATGTGCGGGTATCCAGGAAGTATAGCAAGCACCTGGCAACAAGCTGGAAGGGCTGGCAGGCGAAACAGCACCTCAATGGCTATTTTAGTAGCTAGTAGCAGTCCTCTGGATCAGTATATTATTCAGCACCCTGAATATTTTTTAGAAAGTTCTCCAGAAAGCGGTTTAATTAATCCCAACAATCTTTATATTTTACTAAGTCATATAAAATGTGCGGCCTTTGAACTTCCCTTTGAGCTTGGTGAACAATTTGGAGTAGAGACTCTAGAGGAAATATTAGCCTTTCTGGAAGAGCAAAAAGTATTAAGACGTGTAGGTAACCGTTGGTATTGGATGACAGATAACTTTCCTGCTAATAATATTAGCCTTAGAAGCGCATCTGATGAAAATTTTGTAATAATAGATATCTCAAAGCCTGAACATAGAGTAATTGGTGAAACTGATAGTTTCAGTGCACCTATGTTGCTTCATGAGGAGGCTATATATATTCATGAAGGGAATCAGTATCAGGTTGAGAAACTAGATTTTGAGGAAAAGAAGGCCTATGTTAGAAGGGTAGATGTGGATTACTACACTGACGCAAACCTAGCAGTAGATCTTAAGGTATTAGATGTATTTGATGAGCAGCAAGAGTCTAATGGGCTGACAAAAGCCTATGGCGAAGTCATGGTTACTGCTATGGTTACTATGTTTAAAAAAATTAAGTTCCATACCCATGAAAACTTGGGATGGGGTAGAGTACATCTTCCTGAAATGGAAACCCACACAACTGCATGTTGGTTTTGTATTCCTGAAACAATCACCCATCAATTTAGCCAAGATGAGCTGCAAAATGGCCTAATGGGCATAGCTCACCTTTTAAATCATATATGTCCTGTTTTTTTAATGTGCGATACTAGAGATATAAATGTGGTTTATCAATCCCGCTCTCCTTTTACCCGAAAACCTACTATTTATATATACGATAGCCATCCTGGCGGGGTTGGGTTTAGCAATAAAATTTATGAAATATATAGGGAAATTTTTGCAAGATGTGAGGAAATAATTAAGACTTGCACCTGTGTAGGAGGATGCCCTTCTTGTATTGGTCCTTCTGTAGGGGAAGAGGGGAATAGCAAAGATACAGCCCTTAAGATATTGGGAGGGATACTAGGTGATAACCAACCTGAGAGAAAAACTAAAAGCTATGACCACCAATTACCATTCTAGAACGAAAACAGATTGTATAGATAATAAGTTGGACATTCCCTCTGGCAGAGGTAATTTAGGTGGTCATATTATAGAAAGTCAATGGGGTCAACACGTTTGCAAAAAAAGTATATATCCTATGGATTTCTCCTACGGTATAGTATCCTTAGAAGAAATTAGAAATTTTAGTCCCTCCATGGTGGTTAAGTGGGCACGATTAGAAGCAGCCCAGGATAACTTTAGTATACATGACTTAATTTTTCTAGATACTGAAACTACTGGCTTGTCTAGCGGTGCAGGAACTCTAGCCTTTCTAATAGGATTAGGCTATTTTGAGGACAATAATTTTGTGGTAGAGCAACATATAATGCGGGATTTTGATGAAGAACTAAGTATGCTACATGAGGTGGCAAAGCTAATTAGTAACAGGCAAGTTTTAGTCAGCTTTAATGGAAAATCTTTCGATTACCCTCTTTTGGAAAGCAGGATGGTTTTAAATAGGATACCGTCATATATAAATGCTACTAGAGATAAAAACCTTCATATTGATTTACTACATCCTTCTAGAAGGATATGGGCTTCCATGTTGGACAGCTGTAGCCTGACTTCTTTAGAAAACAATATATTAAGATATCATCGAAAAGATGATATACCTGGACGAGAAATACCCAATATTTATTATCAGTACCTGCAGGATAGAGATGAAGCACCTATTCTAAAGGTTTTGGAACATAATATAAAGGATATTTTAGCAATGGTAGCTTTGTTTATAAGATTATCCCAAGTAAATCAGCATCCTGATAAAATGGATCTTAATTGTTATGAATGGTTAGGATTAGCAAAGTCATGGGAGAATCAGGGTGATGATGAAAAAGCTATTTATTGTTATTTGAAGTGTATCGAAAAAGAAGACAACCCCTATGTCACATTGGATGCCAAGCAAAGATTAGCTATGATTTATAAAAGACATAGACAGTGGGCGCAGGCTCTGGATATATGGCAATCAATTGTAGACAGGGAAGGAAATCTTAGAATTTCTCCTTTGATAGAAATGGCAAAGTATTATGAACATCAGGAAAAAAACTATGACAAAGCACTAATGTATACTGATAGAGCTATAAAATTGTTAAAGGATATAGGTGTTAACCAAGAATCATCAGTTTATGGTGATAATGATATAGACACTATATATCACAGAAGAAAAAGATTGATTAGAAAAAGAAAGGATGATGCAAAATGTCTATAGTGGGAAATATATATGGCTTTTTAGGATACTACAATCACAGCAAAGGAAATTTTGAAAAAGCCAAAAAGTTTTATGAAAAATCTTTACAACGAGGAAGCAATAAGCCTAATTATTTATTATCCTATGGGGTACTAATGCTTAGGGAAGGCCAATTTGAAAAAGCCAAGGAGCTTTTTAGAACTGTTTTAGTGGAGCTACCTGTTCAGGAAAAATATAAAACCATTGCTAAGATCAATATTAGTCTGGCATATTGGAAATTAGGGGAAATTGATACAGCCATTGAGATGCTGGAAGAGGTTCATCGAAAATATCCCAGTGGAAAGGTGTACGGAACCCTAGGTTATCTACTTATTCAAAAAGGGGATCTAGAAAGAGCCTTGGAATATAACTTGGAGGCTTTTGATTATGACAATGAGGATCCTGTTATTTTAGATAATTTAGGTCAGATTTATTATAAGATGGGTGATATGGATAAGGCTAAAGAGTTTTTTGAGAAGGCTGAAGAGGAAAAAGACGATCAGGCCGTTACGTTATATTATTTAGGATGTATTTATTTGCAGGAAGGGAAAAAGGAGTTGGCCAAGGAGAAGCTGGAAAAGGCTCTTTCAGCAAATCTTACACCTTTAAGTGCAATAACCCGTGAAGAAATTGAAAATGTCTTAAGGGATCTCGATTGATATCTTTTGAATATCGTCTTCTTCCTCTTGGTTTTCCTCCTTCTCTTCTTTCCTTTCTTCCCCTTCTTGATTATCCTGTGCAAATCCCTCTTGTGATGGGCTTTCTTGACTAGGCAAATTTTCTTCAAATACTATTCCTGGTCCATTGGGAATAGTTACAGTTATGGTTGGGGTAGGAGGACTTTGTACAGCTACTCCATCTATAAAGATTTCTGGGTGGCTGGCTACAGCATAATAGCTGTAGGTCTCACCGGGCTTCACTAGTGCATCTGTCCATTGGATTTTTCCCTGATTGCCTGCTTCAATGCGATGGATTGGTATAGCTTCTCCATTGCCTGTTGATTTAAAGATACTATATACTGCAAAGTATTGGGTTGGAACAAATGATATAGTAGGCAATCCACTATCAGACAATATTACCTCAAAATTTTTTGGACTATCTGGGATAACCCAATAATCTGTCTGCTCTCGAGGTGCATTGTTTTGCTTGAAATATTCCAGCACTATTTGGTCTTTAGGAGTAAGGGGAGATGCCAACAAAACCAGATGTCGTTCATTTAGTGCTTTGCCATCTAGCTCTACTTCAACAATATTGTTAGGCTTTTTAAAACTGGGGGCAGGACGGCTAGCATAAATATATTTTATCACTTCTTTTGCAATTTCAGCAGGAAAGCTTCCTCCAACAGCATTAGGGGGAAGATAGTTTTTAGAATTAGTTTCATCAAATCCAAGCCATACTGTTAAAACATATTCAGGATTGTAAACTGCTATCCAGGCATCTTTGGTGCCACTAATTCCTTTAAACTCTTTAGTGTTAGGGAGTTGTACTGTTCCAGTCTTAGCGGATAGGGGTATGCCTAAGGATTTTAGTCTTGTAGCAGTTCCTCCTTGCCATTCAACGGTAGACTGTAAGATATTGTTTATTAAAAAGGCAGATTCTTCAGAGATATATTGGGTTTTCTGAGGATTAAACTCATATACTACTACCCCATTGGGATCCTCTATACGACGAATGGTGGTATAATTTTTGTATTTGCCCCCATCAGCCAATGTTGTATAGGCTCTGGCAAGTTCCATGGGGCTTATTCCGTAATGAAAGCCGCCTAGGGCCACGGAAAGACTATTATCTTCATCAGCAAAAGGTATGCCTAACTTTTTAGCAAAGGATATACCGCTATCTATACCTATATCATGTAGAACCTTAACAGCGGGTATATTAATAGATGCAGCAACTGCTTCACGAAGGGTTACCCAACCTCGATATTTACCCCCATAATTTGAGGGGGAGTAGTTGTCTACAGTAAAAGGAGCATCTTCTACAAAAGTGGCTGGATTATAGCCAAAATTTTCAATAGCAGGTGCATATACTACTAGGGGTTTTATAACAGAGCCAGGCTGCCGTCTAGCTTGAGTGGCTCTATTAAATGCCTTTCTGACAGGCTTATCATCTTCTCTACCACCTAGAAGGGCTCGAACTTCTCCAGTTTTACTGTCAAGCACAACTAAAGCTCCTTGACAGGGCTCATTAGTCACTGGACTTTTAGGAAAAAAGTCGGTGTTTCTAAAAATTCTCTCACAAAATACCTGTAAATCTTTATCCAGAGTTGTATATATCTTATATCCGTTGGTAAACAGAGTTTCTTCCTTTACATTTAAAATATCTGCTGCTTCTTCCAATACCATATCCATAAAAAAACTATGCACATAGCTATCTGGTGCTGTTTCAATCAATTCAATAGTTTCTTTCTTAGCTTTCTCACCTTCTTCTGGGGACAAATATCCGTTCTTTACCATTAAATCTATTACTAGATCCTTTCTTTTCATGGAGCTTTCTTTATCTATTAGGGGAGAATAACGACCTGGATTCTTTATTATACCAGCTAACATTGCAGCTTCAGCTACACTAACATCTTTGATGGATTTTCCAAAATATCTATTAGATGCTGCTTCCACTCCATAAGTGCCCTTGCCAAAATATATTAAATTAAGATAGGTCTCAAGAATCTGTTCCTTAGTATATTTTTTTTCTAATTGGTAGGCTAAATATATTTCCTGAATTTTTCTACTCATAACCTTTTTTTGAGATAGAAAGGCATTCCGGACCACCTGTTGGGTTATGGTGCCCCCTCCTTGCACATATGCCCTTGCCTTAATATTTTGCCATAGGGAAGAGGCAAGGCGTTTTATATCAAATCCAGGGTGCTTATAAAATCGAATATCTTCAGTTGCAATAAATGCATCTTGAACATGCTTAGGTATTTCTGAAAGAGGTACTTTTATTCGATTTTCTACACCATGGATGCTAGTTATTTTTTCATCCTTAAAGTCATAGATAAAGGAAGATTGTTGAATATTTTCTAACTTGTTGATGTCCAACTCTTTCCAAGTACTTACAGTTGTACCTAGAATATAGGCGGCTATTGTTAGTAATATGGCTATTCCTATAAGAGGAATTGCCAGTACCATCTTGGTTATTTTTTTTCCTTTATTGAGCTTCTTATCCATTCTTTTTCCCAACCTAGTAGGTAAAGGGTCTCGATGGTCCATATTTTTCCCCCTAGCATATTGTTAGTACTTTAGCATTTTATACTTATTATTCCCATTATTTATATCTGTAAACCTTATCATTGAACAAAGCAATACCACACAATTCCATGGACAAGTCCTAATGTATACTGTATAATTGATAAGTGATATTATGTAAACTAAAAACATACTGTTGTTCTTGTTCATAAATTATTATCTTAAAAGTATTGAACTAGTACTACAGGTCAGGTTAGCCATTATCATTATTAAAGGATATGGCAGATTAAATTAATTTAGGAAAATGTGGTATAGAAAGGAGGGGAAAATAATGCATAAAAAGCACAAAATTATAATGATATCAGCATTAATAATACTTTTTCTTTTTGTATACGGATTTTGGCAATATAGAAATCCAAAACCAGAGAGAATTTCTTACAACCAGTTTTTACATGAAGTGCAGCAAAATAATGTTGCAAAGGTTTTTTTAAACCAGGAAGAGACAATAGAGGGAATTTTAAAAGACGATACTAGGTTTGTGACGGATAATCCTAGGAAAGAAGGTTTTAAAGAGGAACTGTTAAAAGCTGATATTATTGTAGATGAGATGAAAAATCAAGAAATGTTGAATCAAGCAATAAGCTATCTTATCCTAATTGGTGGTATAACTGTAGTATTTTTTGTAGTATCCAAAAAATCCCCTCAAGTTCAGAGCAAAAAGTCTAAAGTAGGTATGAATATAAAGCCTGAAGAAAGAGTAAGAGTTAGTTTTTCAGATATAGCTGGAAACCAAGAAGCTGTTCAAAGTGTTAAGGAGCTTATTGATTTTATTAAAAATCCTGAAAAATATGCAAAATATGGAGCTAGAATGCCTAGAGGTGTAATATTATATGGTCCACCGGGAACAGGAAAAACATTACTAGCAAAGGCCATTGCTGGAGAAGCAGGTGTTCCTTTTTATGCAGTTTCTGGTTCGGATTTTGTTCAAGTTTATGTTGGAGTGGGTGCTGCCAGGATTAGGGAGTTATTTAAGCGCGCAAGGCAGTCAGAAAAATGCGTAATTTTTATAGATGAAATCGACGCCTTAGGCAAGAAAAGAGACGGAGGTTTAGATGGCGGAGGTAACGATGAAAGGGATCAGACTCTAAATGCCCTATTAGCGGAGATGTCAGGATTTAATGAAAATCAAGGGATTGTTGTGGTGGCGGCTACAAACCGCTTGGATACCCTAGATGAGGCCTTGCTTAGGCCTGGTAGATTTGATCGTCATATAGAGATAGGTTTACCTGATGTTAAGGCTAGACTTAAGATACTAGAGCTTCATAGCAAAAATAAACCCATAGCTAATGATGTAGATTTAGAAAAATTAGCTCATCAAACAGTATATTTTAGTGGAGCTCAGTTAGAAAATTTAATGAATGAGGCAGCTATTCTTGCAGCTAAAAAAGGAAAAGGCGTAATCGATCAGCAGGATATAGATAAAGCTTTCTATACCGTTATTGCAGGTTACGAAAAGAAGGATAGAAGTGCAATATCCCATATGGACAGAATGATTACAGCTTATCACGAGTCAGGTCATGCTCTTATTACCAAATTAGTAGCTCCAGAGAATAGAGTTTCCAAAGTAACTATTATACCTAGTACAAAAGGTGCTGGCGGATTTAGCATGAATATTCCGCCAAATCGTATGTATTATAAGAAAAAGGATATGGAAAACAATATAAAAATTATGTTGGCTGGACGGTGTGCAGAAGAAATAATATTCGGTAAAGATAATATAACTACAGGAGCTTCCAATGACTTGGAAAAGGCTACAGAAGTTTTGATAGACATGGTGAGAAGGTTTGGAATGAATGATATTTCTGGACTTTTAAATTATGATGTTCTTTACAGAAACGGTATAAAGCAAGTACAGGATAATTTCATAGACCAAGCAAAGAAGTGTTTGGATGATTTATATGCCAGTGTAAAGGATTTGCTTATTAAGAATAAAAAAGTATTAGTAGCCATAGCACAAAGCTTATTAGCTGAAGAAAGCTTAGATGAAGAACAATTAGATCAAATTATAAAAAATGCTGTATGAACACATTAACAAACTCTCTCATAGAATAATCATAGAGATATACTGGAATATATATGAGGGGGTGTGAGAATGGATTATAACAATCTTCATTGGTATCAAATGCCTGAATGCAGATATCCTTTAGAATATCATAGAAGATATTGCTGGACTTACCCTTGCATAGGTTATGATATAGATGATGATATGGTTTATCCAATGATGTACCCAGATATATATTATAAGCTATATCCTTATGTTCGAAGAGTATGCGACTATATGGATAATCCATATATAGCCTATCCTACTAGGGAACAAGTAGAAAGCATGATAGATGAGTGCTATGATATGTGTATCCGAGATATGCCTGAGTTAGAAGAGTATGCTGATGGAAGAATGGCTATGTATCAGGGCATAGAAGCACAGCAGTATGGTTATAGGCGACCCATATTAAGGGATTTAATAGCAATTATTTTAATATCTGAATTGTTTAGAAGGAGAAGGATAAGCAGAAGGCGTTTTTCATAATCAAATTATAAATCCATTAGAACTGGTTATTGTGTTGATTTACTTTTTTAAAATTAATATGCAGATGTTTTATATAAAAACGCAGACCAAAATCAAATGTTTGATTTTCGTCTGCGTTTTTGTCTAAACCTCATTTTGTAAGTGCTTTTAAAGTCCGTTTTAGAAGCACCTCTAATAAAAAAAGTTAATATTGGAGATAATAATGGCAAAATATGAAAGAGGTGTTAAACAAGTGAGGAACAAAATTATTAATGCCAATATTCGAACACAGAATTTGAAAGCTAATAGGTTAAGAAGGCAAGGATATATACCAGGAGTTGTCTATGGTAAAGAAACACAGGCTACACCTATAATGATAGAAAACAAAAGCCTAAATAGATTACTTAGAGAAGCTGGGCATAATGTGTTTTTTGAATTAGCCATGGAGGATGAAGTGAAACCAGTAAGGTTACGAGAGATACAAAGGGATCCAGTTACTAAAGATATAATACATATTGATGCACAGGTAATAAATAGAAATGAGAAAATAAAAGCAAAAGTTCCTATTAAATTAGAGGGGGCTTTTGATGTTGAAAAAAGAGCTGTTGCCCTACAAAGACAAAAGGATTTCGTTGAGGTAGAAGGTCTTGCTGAGCACATTCCATCCCATATTAATGTATTAGTTAGGGGTTTAAAACAAGGAGATTCGATACGGGTTGCAGATTTAGAGATTTCAGAAGAATTAAGCATAATTGATAATACAGAAGAAATAGTTCTTAGTATAGTAAGAAATAGTAGATTGGATTTGGATCAAGAAAGTAAAATTCAAGAGAATACGACTTCAGAGATACAAAGAGATGAAGATGAAAATGGAAAGGCAGAGGAAGCCCATGATCAAGAAAGCAAAGAATAATTTTGTTCATATTGAAATATAAGGGAAAGTATTGTAAACTTAAATATATAATGGTTTTTAAATCACACTGATTTTGTTTTTATTACATATAAGAAGGGGTTTGGATGAGCTCATGAAATACGTTTATGCAATATTAACAGTAGTAGATAACAATCCTATTATGCAAACTTATGTCAGTGATAAACCTATGACAGGAAGGCAACTAATGGACGAAGTTATTCTTACAGAAGAGGAGAAGGAAAAATATAAAACATGGGATGATGAAAATAAGATATTAGAAGATATGAATAAAACCCAATCTATTAGGGTGGAGATTCAAGAAGTAGAGATTTAAAAAGAGGCGGTAAATCCTCTCGACACAGGTCGAGAGGATTTTATTTTATTTGTAAGATAAACAACAATAATAGCCATAATTCTATGAAGGAAAATAAAGCTTGGCAAAGAATATTATAGGAGATGAAAGCTATATTGTAATTTTGGGGTATAAAGGAGGTAATAGATTTGCAGATTACAAGTAGAAAAAAGAAAGGTATACTGGTGGTTTCTTTAAATGGAGAATTGGATCATCACACAGCTAAGCAGGTAAGAGAACACATAGATAAAAAATTAGAGGATCCCACCATTAAAAATATAATTATGGATATAAATGGATTAAATTTTATGGATAGCTCAGGAATCGGAGTGTTAATAGGCAGGTATAAGATTGTATCTAAACGAGGTGGAAAGCTGGCAGTTATCAATATTAATTCTCATATTGACAGGATATTCCAAATGTCTGGGATATATAAGCTTATAAAAGTCTATGACCAATTGGATCAAGCTTTAAAGGATATGGGGGGAATCTAAAATGGAAAAAATTAATGAAATGCATATAAAGTTTTTAAGCAAATCAAGCAATGAATCTTTTGCTCGAGTAATAATAGCAGCTTTTGCATCTCAGATGGACCCTACTTTAGAAGAAATAACGGATATAAAGACCGCTGTTTCGGAGGCGGTAACCAATGCTATTATACATGGATATGAGGATAGGATAGGTTTTGTGGAAATGTCTGCATATATTTATCCAGACAAATTGGTTATTGAGGTTTCTGATAAGGGAAAAGGTATAGAGGATATTGAAAAAGCATGCCAGCCCCTATATACTTCCAAACCAGAGCTTGAACGCTCTGGAATGGGATTTACCGTTATGGAAACCTTCATGGATAAGGTAGAAGTTGTATCAGGAATTAACCAGGGAACAACGGTAAAGATGGTCAAATATATAAAAAACACCAAGGATAAACGGAGCTAAAAGCATGAATACTGAATTTGTTCCAAGAGAGGAAAGGGATAAAGGCTTGCTTTCCCATCAGGAGACTATAAAGCTATTAGAAAAAGCCCAGCGGGGAGAGCAGCAAGCATTAGATACTCTAGTGGAAAAAAATGTTGCCCTGGTAAAGAGTATCATAAAAAGATTTTTAAATAGGGGCTATGAATACGATGACCTGTTCCAAATTGGAACTATCGGACTTATAAAAGCAATTCGTAATTATGATCCACAATATAACGTTCGCTTCTCAACTTATGCTGTTCCTATGATTATGGGGGAAATTAAGAGATTTTTAAGGGATGATGGTATCATTAAAGTCAGTCGTTCACTAAAAGAATTGGCTAATAAATCTATGGCTGCAAAAGAACAGCTAAAAAACACCCTTAATAGAGAGCCTACTATTAGTGAGATTGCAGAAGTTGTGGGTAGTGATCCAGAGGATATTGTCCATGCTTTAGAAGCTAGTAAAACGCCAGCTTCTATATACGATGTAGTTTATGAAGATGACGATAATCCCATACTTCTAATTGATAAAGTATCAAAAGAAGATAGTCAAATGGCACAGGTAGTAGATAGGGTTGCCCTTAAAGATGTACTATCAAAGCTAGATGAACGTGAAAGATATATTATAATAATGAGATATTTCCATGATAAAACTCAGAGCGACATTGCTGAGGAGTTGGGCATATCACAAGTACAAGTGTCGAGAATTGAAAAAAAAGTACTTCTAAAAATGAGAGATCTTATTTAACACCTTCGTTTAGTAGGGTGTTTTTTTTTAGGATAAAATAGAGGATTAATACACATAATATACATAAAATCTATTTATTTAGAGAGGAGTTAGAGAGTTGATAAATATAAGAAAAAGAAGTTACATAATAGGACTTATTATACTAGCTGTAATTATACTATGCAGTACTCTCCTTGTTTGGAATCTAATAATTAACTATGATAAGCAGCAAGACAAGGTATATTCAGGTGCTAAATTTGTATACATTAATCCTCAATTTTCAAACATCAAAGGAGATGTTAATGGATAGAAGTTTATGGATAATAAAATTTACCTTCAATTAAAGAAGCAGGTCAATATAAGTTTGGGGCAAACCATATATTTGCAGAATATAGCCCATGTGCTCTGTCCAGAAGATATAGAAGAAAAGATAAAAA
>CALKWV010000071.1 GCA_938003915.1 uncultured Bacillota bacterium
TTTTATAAAAAAGGGACTGGGAAAATTAGTTGGATAAGTTATCGCTGTATTCATCTTTAAATATTTGCCCACTATGCCCATTTCTCTACAATATATTTCGGTTTTTTCTACTATTTTCCTTATATCATTTACATATCTTTGTACTCTTAGCAACAGATTCACCACCTTGATTTTATTCTGATGCTTTCTTGTGATTATTATTCTTTATATTAGTCTTTTTCATCTATGTTGTTTTCTTTGCTTTTCCACAAAAAATTCGGGTAGAAGATAGATAAAAATCTAACTTCTACCCGATTATTCTCATAACTAATTATAGTATTAGTTTTTGATTCGTTTGGCTATCTCCCTATTTATCCTATTTCTCAGGTTAATCAGATACATATCTGATTTAGGATAGTCCTCAAAGGTGATGGGCTCAGCCAAATCTCCTTCTATCAGCTCCATAACATATTCCTTGCTTGTCAAGCTCTCTAGCAGTTTCATGGCTCGAAGATCTGTCATGGCGTGATAGTGCACCATCATACGTATAGACTCTTCTGGTGTACCATCATCTTTTGGATAAACCAAGAAGGGATCTCCTGATGGAAAGGCTCCTCCAGAATCTGTTACCAATTCTTAACCCCATTCTCTATAAATGTGTGGATATGATTATTTGAGATTACAGGCTTCTCTACAACACCAGTCTTATAAAACTCATAGTTGGATAGGGCATCTATAACAACAAATGCCATTACCTTAGGAGCTGCCTTTGCTCCCCACTGTGTAAAGAGATGGGACATTTCAAAGTACTCTACTCCTACTCTCTGTAGCGATAAAATTCTCTAAAATTCTCCAATGTTCCTCAGAAAACGCCTCTACAAGGGTTTCCCTAAGAGGATCGCCTCCAGCAGCTATAATTTTCTTCCTCATGTGCTCTGTTATGCCCTTAATATTTTCCATAAGTTTTTCTGGTTCCTTAAAGATATTATGGTTTATTCTCTGTAGAATATAGCGGTGCTCTTTTCCGTCATCTTCAGCTCCTATAATTTTTCTGGATAAACCCCTTGCTTTATCATTTCCTCTATTGCTTTTTTTACTACTGGTTTATCCTCCCTGTATGTGACTCCGTACCAACGTTCACTAGAGGTTAAGACCTTGACCTTTGCTTTATTTTCCCTTACCAACTCCCCTACTAGATTGGGCAGGAAAAACTCAGCCTTATCTATATTATCTTTATTGCTTTCCAAAAATCTAACAAATCCAGCTTCTAGCTCCTCAAATATGCTAGGAGTAAATCCCCACATATTCATAGAAACAATGCTATCTTCGGGTATAGTAGTCCACTCATCATTTTCTTCAAATTTTACTCCATCGGAAAACCTTTGTATCTTGGTTCGCTCTTGTATTTCTTCTAAATAACCTTGGTCATTGACCTGGCATACGCCCCTTGAAACATGGCCATGTTCTGTTAGAGTATTTTTCAGTATAAAGCCCACCATTGCATAATTGTAAGACTTTACATCATCTATATCCTTTAGATAGTCATAAAGCACTTGAAAGGAATCCCTTCCATAAAAATCATCGGCATTAATAACTGCAAAGGGGGTATCAATATAATCTTTGCAGCTTAGCACTGCATGACCTGTACCCCAGGGTTTTACCCTTTTTTCCGGTCTACTAAAACCCTCAGGCAAATCATCTATATCTTGATAAACATAGGCGGTTTCCACCTTTTGCTCAACTCTACTGCCAATAGCTTCCCTAAAAGCCTCTTCTATCTCCTTTTTTATGATAAATACTACCTTGCCAAAGCCCGCTTCTAATGCATCATATATGGAATAATCCATAATTATCTCACCGTTTGGTCCCATGGGGTCCAGTTGCTTTAATCCTCCATATCTGCTCCCCATTCCTGCTGCCATAATCACTAATGCGGGTTTCTTCATTTTGATTTCCTCCTCCATATCCCTTACTTCTTATATTTCTAATCTATCTAATCTTCGTATCCATTAGGATTATTTGATTGCCAACGCCAAGCATCCTGACACATTTCCTCCAGGCCTCTGGTGGCCCTCCAGCCCAGCTCTTTATTGGCCTTGCTTGGATCAGCATAGCAGGATGCAATATCGCCTGGTCTTCTGTCAACTATTTTATAGGGTATTGGTTTTCCAGTTACTTTCCTAAAGGCATTTACCATTTCTAAAACGCTGTATCCCTTGCCTGTTCCAAGATTATAGGTAACCACGCCGGGGTTGGTCATTAGTTTGTCCAGAGCCTTTAAATGCCCTAGCACCAAATCCACCACATGAATATAATCCCTGACCCCGGTTCCATCAGGGGTAGGATAGTCATTACCAAATACCTTAAGTTCATCCAACTTGCCCGCAGCTACCTGAGTAATATATGGAACAAGGTTATTGGGAATTCCTTTTGGGTCCTCGCCTATCAAGCCGCTTTTGTGTGCCCCTACGGGGTTAAAATATCTCAAAATAGCAATATTGAAACTATTGTCCGATTTATATAAATCCCTCAAAATCTGTTCAATCATAAGTTTGGTTTGTCCATAGGGATTGGTTGCCGATAATGGAAAATCCTCAGTTATTGGCACTCTGCTAGGATCTCCGTATACCGTTGCAGAAGAACTGAAAACCATATTCTTTACCCCATATTTTTGCATAGCTTTGCAAAGCAACAAGGTTCCAGTGATATTGTTATGATAATAGTGTAGAGGTATGGAAACAGATTCACCCACAGCCTTTAGACCTGCAAAATGCATTACAGCATCTATAGACTCTTGCTTAAATATAGTGTCCAAAGCCTCAGCATCCAAGAGGTCAGCCTTATAGAATTTTAGGCTCTTGCCAGTAATCTCTTGTACCCTTCTTAAAGCTTCTTCTTTACTATTGCTTAGGTTGTCCACTACCACTACTTCATATCCTGCATTTAATAATTCCACACAGGCATGACTTCCTATATATCCTGCTCCTCCTGTTACTAATATCTTCATACTGCCACCTCCTCATAATAGAATACCATTATTAATAAAAAAGTTAAAGACTTGTATTTAGAGTCCATGATTTCACAATAGTCGTCAGTTCATTCTTAAACTAATAAAAAAAGGATGCATGGTTTACCTGAAATACAGGAACCATGCATCCATAAGTAGCTATTTTTATAATCTATGCAAGCATTGATCTTACAAACCATATTTGCTTGCTATAGTCTGCTACGTGCTCTTCAAACTCCATTACCAGCTCAAAGTCTCCTTCTTCATCTGCTTCATTTCTTATTTCAGTTGCTAGTCTCTTCATCTCTTTTAAGTAATCAAGAATAAGTTCTAGAGACTCCTTAATAGCAAACCTGTCCTTATCCAATTCTTTAATGGTTGCATTTGCTACATAGTCTGTTAGAGTGACTAAAGGTTTTTCACCTTTCATTTTAAGTAGCTCGGCTACTGCATCGAATTTTTCAAAGAAGTTATCATATAATTCCTCAGTGTATTCATGAATTTGAACGAACTGTAATCCCTCAACATTCCAATGTATATTGTGTAAATTGGCATTCAATACCGCTAAGTTAGATAAGTATTGATTTAATTTAGTATAATCCTTCACTTCCACCACTCCTCATTCTTACTAATATCATTTATTCACTAACATATTAATACCCCAATTAACTCAATTTAAACCAAAATGTACAATATTTTTATTTGTAGGCTGCTTATACCAAAGCCCCACTGGTTAACCATGAAATAGTATATCTCCGATGAGAATGTTTAAGTCAGAAATGTACTATCTAAAAGGGATTAGGATATATGCCAAGTAAAAAGTAAATTACGCCAACCATAATTCAATGATTGGCGTACAAAGTGTTTGTAATTTCCACTGTCTACTTGACAGGGACATGTTCAAAATACTTCAACAGGCTTTATATTTGAAATTATATAAATAGCTGTAGTATTATATGGAAAGCTCTACACCTTTTCTTAAGAAAAGAGGAATAATATCTATAGGTGCATCCACTTCAATAGTCTGGCCTCCCTGGAACTCCTCGCCTGTCCATGCATTTTTCCAATCAGTGTCTTCTGGGAGATACACTTTCCTCTTTTCCATCTTGGGATACAATATAGGTGCAACCAGTACATCTGGACCAAACATATACTGATCCTCTACTTGCCAAGCGGTCTTATCCTCATGGAAATCATAGAATAGAGGACGGATAACTGGAGTTCCCTTCTCATGAGCTTCTCTCATTAGCTTTTTTATATAGGGTTTTATCCTATATCTTATTTCAAGATATTTCTTACAAATCTCATATACTTCTGGTCCATAACTCCATACTTCGTTGTCAGCCCCTGAACTACATATACCTCCGCCTGAGGTTCCTAGAGGTTCTGAATGGGGTTCTCTGTCTCCATGCAAGCGCATAACTGGACAGAAGGTACCAAATTGGAACCATCTAACAAATACTTCTCGGAACTCAGGGTCGTCTGGATTACCGCCGTGGAAACCTCCAATATCTGTTGTCCACCATGGAATTCCCGCAAGGCTTACATTCAGTCCGGCAGCTAATTGATCTCTCAAACTTCTAAAGGAAGAGTGAATATCTCCAGACCATAGAAGTGCACCATATCGCTGGCTTCCTGCCCAAGCACATCTTATAAGGTTAATGATATTCTCTTGTCCTGCTTCCTTCATGCCGTCGAAAAATGCCTTTGCATACATTACAGGGTAGATATTGCCTATCTGTAGATTAGGACCAAGGTGATATCTGTATAGATCAAAATCATAATAAGTATATTCCGGCTCAGCTTCATCCAACCAGAAAATTCTTATACCTCGATCGTAGTAACTCTTCTTTACCTTCTCCCATACATACTTCCTAGCTCCTGGGTTGGTTGGATCAAAATGAATGGTATTGCCATGAAAATCCATAGCTATACGATGTCCTCTATCTGTTCGGATCAAGTATCCTTTTTCTAACATTTCCTGATAATTTTCACTCCTATGATCAACAGTAGGCCAAATGGACACCATAAGCTCGATTCCCATTTCCTTTAGTTCCTTGATCATAGCATCTGGATCTGGCCAGTACTCAGGATCAAATTTCCATTCACCCTGCATAGTCCAATGGAAGAAATCTATGACTATGACAGAAATGGGCAGTCCTCGCCTCTTATATTCACGGGCTACTTCTAAAAGCTCTTCCTGAGTTTGATATCTAAGTTTACATTGCCAAAATCCCATTGCAAAATCCGGCATCATAGGAACTGTACCTGTGGCTTTTGCATAGGTTTCTGTAATCTCTGCAGGGGTATCTCCAGCGCATATCCAATAGTCCAAAATCTTAGTTGAATATGCCTGCCAGGTAGTAAGGTTTTTACCAAAGGTAACACGTCCAATGGCTGGGTTATTCCATAGCATTCCGTAGCCTAGGCTGGATATCATGAAGGGTACACTAGCCTGAGAATTGCGTTGAGCCAGTTCTAGCTCACATCCTTTAAGGTTTAGATAAGGCTGTTGATATTGTCCCATCCCATATATCTTTTCTTCAGGGTTAGATTCAAAGCGCATGGTTAGAGAGTAGTCTCCCCCAAGGATAGGCTTAAACTCCCTAGCCTCTATATCCAAAGCTGATGCAAAGCCTGTAGGTTTGGTGCCAGGTTTCATTTTATATTCTTTTCTGTTTCTTACATACTCCTCTAGCAATATCTCGCCTTTTTGATTATAAAATGTGATCTTGCCTGCAGTATTAAGCTCTGCCTTGATCTTTCCATTTACGATACTTGCACCATATGGCGTAATGGAAATCTCCGCCTTGGTATCTTTAGGAGGCAATAAAGCCCAGTCTTCCGCAGGCATTTCTGGCATCTTTGTTGCCCTAACCCTTAGAGCATTCTCACCCCAGGGTTCGATCCATAATTTTTCTGCATCATAGGTGAAAATAAGCCGATGATCTTGTTTTGTAAACATGCAATACCCCCTATTAAATTTATTTTTATTTTTAAGGTTATTCTTAAAAATCAATTTCTTCCATGATAACCTCTTACATATTCACCTGTTGGAAATCCTGTCACTTCTTTAAATACTCGACAAAAATATTTAGTATCTGAATAGCCTACTCTTTCTGCGATTTCATAAATCTTCAAATCTGTTTCTAATAACAATTCCTTTGCTTTGTTAATCCTATATTCCTTTAAAAAAGTAGTGAAATTCCGTCCAACCTCTTTACTAAATAAATAACTTAAATATTCCTGTGTAACATTTAACTGATCTGCTATATCGCTTAGCTGTATTTTATTGAAATAGTTCTCTTCAATAAAATTAATGCTTTTTCTTACAAGCAAACTATAGACAGGAGCATTATCTTGTTTTATGTAAAATTCATCAATACAATTTATTAAGCTGCGGAAATTTTCTTCCAATTCATATCTTGTAACAGAAGTCCTTATGCCCTGCAATATATCTTTTTTGGTTATATACTCGAACATATTATAATCTATCTCTTTTATAAAATTTAATATTGCAAAAGCTAGTCTATGAAATGCTTCGATTATGTGATTCGGTGAGTAATATTCCGATTTATAGTATGTCAAAAATTCTTCTAAGCATTTATTTAGTCCAGCTCTATTATTATTTTTAATATGTATTAACATAGATTTCTCAATTTCATAAGGATATTTTAGTTTTTTAAGCTCAATATTAGCTAACTTACTAGGGTTAATTATTGAATCATATCCTAATGTCAAACACCATTTTAAGCTTTCTTTTATTTCTTCAAACTTATAATTTAATTTGGCTAAATCATTGACTTTAGTCCAGCCAAAAACCACTTTTCTCCCAGTTAAAAATTCTAAATGAGGAATAAGATTCCACTTAATATTATCAGCTACTGTTGGAAAATCCTGATCACAAGATACAATGAAAACTATACCATTGAATGAATTTAATCTTGTAATATAGTATTGCAAACCACTTAAACTATGCAAAAACTTCGATATACTTCTTTCTATCTTTATGCTTTTATCTATTTCTATCTCTCCAGTATATATTAACGATAAAGCCATATCTGTTTTATTATTTGTTAATAGACTGCTGCCTGAAAAAGTTTGCATCTCCACCTGAGCTACATCATCCCCTAATAATAGAGATTCAAATATCCTCTTTCTCATAAACTCTTTTCTAATCTCTTCTTTTTTCTCATTATCTAATTTCTTCTTTATTTTATCTAAAACCTTTTTCATATCAACGTAGGTAATAGGCTTTAGAAGGTAATCTTCAATCCCCAAATAAATCCCTTTTTTAGCATATTCAAATTCCGCATAGCCTGAAATAATAACTGTCTTTGTATAAATATCTTTTCTTTGCAGCTGATATATCATCTCCAAACCATCCATTTTTGGCATTCGAATATCACATATTATTAAATCAGGTTTTAAGGATTCTACATATTTTAAGCCATCATAACCATTGTCTGCCTCGGCTACAACATTATATGTCTTATCAATACTATTGATTAGCCTTATTATCCCTTCTCTAGACTTAACCTCATCTTCGACCACGACAATATTCAACTCACACACCTACCTTTTTGGTGAGATTGAATTATATTAATTGGTTGGTATGTATAGCAGCACAGTAGTCCCAACATTTTCCTCACTAAATATTTCTAACTTTCCCCTGTCCTCATAATACATCCTCATTCTGTTGTACACATTAGATATACCGATAGATTCGTCTATAACATCATAATTTGAGCTAATCTTTTTACGAATATTTTCTAACTTATTTTTACTGATTCCTTTTCCATTATCTTCAATATGGAAAACCAAATAATCTTCGTCTATTAAAGTAACCTTTACTAGTAATTTCCCACCATTTTTACAGCCTTCAAATCCATGGATTATGGAATTCTCTATAAAGGGTTGTAATAGTAGTTTATATATATAATAATCATAAACTCTTTGGTCTACTTCTACCTCATAATCAAAACAATTATTAAACCTCACTTGCTGAAGATATACATATTGTTCCAGCCACTCTATTTCTTCACGCACTTTGACCATGATATCAATATTACTTATTGTATATCTCAGTATACTAGCCAAGCTTTTTAGCATATGGCTAATCTCATATTCTTCTTTATCTATAGCCATCCAATTGATACAATCCAGTGTATTGTATATAAAGTGAGGATTAATTTGTGCTTGCAAGGCTTTTATTTCAGCTTCCTTATGCTTACGTGTTACTTCATTGATATAAATCCCCTGAGCTGCTACTTTATTTAATAATTCATCTAGAGTTTGTACCATTTTGTTAAAATTGTCACCTATAATAGCGATTTCGTCTTTTCTCTTTAATTGCACCTGAACTGAAAGATCGCCTTTTTGAACCATATTCATGGCCTTAACTATGTTTTTTACTGAACTTGTAAAATTACTTGAATATAGCAATATAACTGTTAGAGAAAATATTACTATTATGATACCTAAAAAAATTAATATAATTCTGAAGAAATACAGATCACTAAATACATCTTCCTTGTCAACTACGTTTATAATAGTCCATCCAAGCTCGTCTATCCTTTTCTCATTAATCATAAATGGCTTGTTGCCAAATATGGGTGCACTTTTAATGAAACTTTCAAATATATTTTTATCATTAGAGTTGCTATCAATGTAATCATATAAAATTTTACCTATAAACTCCTTATTTAAAAAAGATATTATTTCACCGGAATCATTAACAATAAAAGAATATGTATTAACAAGTCTATTCTGTCTATTGCCGTAATCTGGGTTACATATATTTTCTATAACATCAGTATTAATTCCAACAACTATTGACCCGTATATTTTGGGCTTTATAAAATCCCTTATAGGAATAGCTAGATTGAGCAAACAAGTATTAGCAAATACTGAATCAGATTGTATACTAGATGGCATTAGTATAATGTTAGAAGACGAGTTTATAGAACTTTTATATATTTTTTTCTTAAACGCTTCATTGCTCCATATACTACCAGTTAATGTGTCTAGCTTTTTATCATAAAACACAACTTCATGGTTTTCATTTATAAAGGCTATACTCCGTATATCACTATTTAAAAAAGAGTATTCTGCAAATTTGGTCTTTAATTTATTAGACGCAGTAGCTGATTCTAACTCAGTTCCTTCATTAAAACTTTTAACTAGCTTAATTATCTCTGAATCGCTTGCAATTCTGTAGCATACATGCTTATATGAATCTACTGTTGTTTCAATTCTACCCTTAGTATGAATTAAATTATATTCAACTAGGTCATTTATCTTAGCTGCCAGATTGTCTGAGTAATATTTAATTGATATAATGCTAAAAATCAGAATGGGAAATATAGATGCAAAAATATATATGAGGATCATTTTAACTTTTATGCTGCACCTAGCGTCAGCAATTATTTCCTTTATTTTGCTAACAATATCTGGCCAGATATTTCTATTATTAAAATCCATTCTATATTTCCTCCAGCAGGAATGGCTCCATTAAGGAAAATATTAATTACATTATATCACGTAAACATAACTCAGACACTATTTTTTTAACCTTTTACAGAACCACTTATCAATCCACTTACTATATACTTTTGGAGAAATACAAATATAATAATTACAGGAGCCACGAGAAACATACCATAAGCCATAATCTTATTCCATTCAGTACCATACATATCCATAAAATGATAGATACCTGCTGTTAAAGGCCTCATTTCTGCAATATTCATAAAAGTCATGGCATATATTAGATCATTCCAGGCAAATAGAAACGCGAATGAAATTGCTGTTATCAGGCCAGGATAAGATAAAGGTAGCATTATCCTTACAAAAGCAGTAAAAGTATTACAGCCATCAATTTTGGCTGAATCCTCTAAATCCTTTGGCAAACTTAAAAAGTAAGGCCGCAGTATCAAGACTATAAAAGGAATAGCAATTGTACTATCTGAAAAAATTGGTGCAAGAAAAGTATTTAAAAAACCTAATCCCTTATAAATCAAGAATAATGGAGTCAAAACTAATGTGGCAGGTAGCATTTGAGTAATTAAAAAAGTAAGTATAAAAAGCTTACCACCTTTTATTTTAAACCTTGCAAGACCATATGCTGCTGGTACACCTAATAACATTGACACTATCATTGAACTGGTGGCAATAATAAGGCTATTTAGAAAGGGGCCAATTATACTGTTAGGCCCAAATAGTTGGTCATAATAAGCCGTAAACTGAATTTGACTAGGAAATAAAGTTTGAGGTGATTGAAAGATTTCCGCATTAGTTTTTAAAGAACTAATAATTAACCAATACAGGGGAAACAAAAATATACAAGATATGATTATAGCAGTAACATTCAGAAATATGGATCTGCGTCTACCTGATAATCTAAGAACCTTCAAATTACATCACCTCGTCTTTATTGATTAATGCTAGATAACCGAGACTTACAACGAATAAGAAGGCGAATAAAATATTTGCAACTGCAGCTCCTTGACTGAAATTATATATAGTGAATGATAATCTATAGGAATAAGTGGATAATAATTCAGTAGCATTAACCGGGCCCCCGCTAGTCATTACATATATAAGATCAAATACCTTAAAAGTGTAAATAAAACCTAATATTAATACAGATAGTATAGCAGGTCTCAACATAGGAATAGTTATGTAGATAAACCTTTTGAACACATTAGCTCCATCAATGCTGGCACTTTCATATAATTCGTAAGGAATAGTACTTAGACCAGTATTAAGTAGAATCATATTAAAGGGGATACCTATCCACGCATTAGCAATGATTACGCCCCACATAGCGGTTTTTTCTTGTATGAACCAGCCTATAGGCTTTTCAATTATATTAAAGAAAATTAAAATATCATTTATTATTCCATTGCTAGGACTTAACATGAATTTAAACAGCAATGCAGTAACGGTTACAGGAACCATCCAGCTTATAACTATTAATCCTCTCAATCGCTCAGCTAATCTAAATTTTATATTGAAAAATAATGCAAGTGCAAATCCAATTACAAATTGAATGACTATAGAACTTACTGTAAAAAACAAGGTGTTTTTAATAACATATATTACTAGGCCATCTTTAAATAAATCTATATAATTACCAAATCCAACAAACTGTCTATTGGCATCCCTAATAGTCATTACATCTACTTTTTGCATACTAATTATAATATTATATATGATGGGATATCCGATAAGTATTAACATAAACATAAGAGCAGGAAGAACAAATAAATACCCATAATATTGCTCTCTGTCCATCCCTATTCTCTTCATGATCTTCATTTAGCAACGCAACCCCTTATCTTATTTTTAGTACAAGTGTCAAGAAAAATCTTGACACTTGTACATATCCTAATATCCTATTATTCTTTTAATGCCTCTTGAACTTTTATTTGTGCATCTTTTAATGCTTGTTCAGGTGTCTTGACCCCAGTTATGGCTTCATGCATAGCTTCTGAAATTGCTGTTGATATCTCTGGCCATTTAGGATGTGGTCCTCTAGGCATGGCATATTCCATTTGTTCACCAAAAACAGCTAGCACAGGGTCGCTTTTCCAATGATCGCTTGATTCTAATATATCTTTTCTAGGTGGGAACTTTCCTGTTGCCTTATTAAATTTCTCTGATCCTTCTCTACCACATAAATATTTTAAGAATTCCCATCCGCCCTCTATGTCTTTTCCTTTTATTATGCCGAAATTCTCTCCTCCTAAAACTGATGAATATTCTACATCCTTTGGAATCTTGGCTACATGCCATTTTTTATCTGGAGCGTCCCTTTTTGTTGTTTCAATATTCCATGGCCCATTTATCATCATAGCAGCTTTTCCTGTAGCAAATTGTTTTTGAACATCCGCTTGTGTCCAGTTAATTATCTCATTACTCATATAGCCTTGTTGTACCATTTCAGTGATATAAGTCAAGGCTCTGACTGCTTCTGGACTATCTAAATTTTCTACATCAGCACCAGCTGATAAGAGCCAAGGTAAAAACTGGAATACCCCTTCTTCGTTTTTCACTGCTGATATTGCCAAGCCATAAACTCCATCCTTGGTTAGTGCCTTAGCTGCTTCCATTAATTCATCCCATGTCTCAGGAACTTTTACTCCTGCTTCCTTTAACATATCTTCGTCATACCATAGTGCTAGACAATTACTATTATGAGGTAATCCATAATATCTACCTTCGTACATAGTTGATTTTAATGGTCCCTCAAAGAAATGCTCTGTTTCTTCCCATCCTTCTACCAGCTCTGTTATATCCTCGAACAAACCCATAGCACTAAATGCAGCATGCTCAGGATTATCTACCATTCCTATATCTGGTAGTACATCTCCTACTAATCCAATAGAATACTGTTTTAATAATTCTTCCCTTGGAATAAATTCCTGAGTTACATGATACTTATTCTGTGAAGCGTTATAATCCTCCACAACCTCTGCAAAAACTGTTCCATCGTATTCTGGATTAAAATAATGCCATACAGTTAATTCAATAACCTCCCCTGTTTCTTCGGTTTCTGGTTCCTCTGCTACTTCCGACCCTTCTGAAGCAGCTGAATTTTGATCATTAGTTGTAGTATCCTGCTGTGCTTGTTGAGCATTTTGACTGCAACCAAGTAGTATTAATGTTAATATCACCATATATAGTACAATCTTCCACATTCTCCCTATCATAGTTATCCTCCTTTCTTTAATTTATAATCCTTCTTTTATAACGATTATAATATATTAACAATTGAATGATAATTCTATTAATTTAATATAAGTATACATATTTAAACTAAATCTTCACAATATTCACTCTGCATTTCTGTGGTAAGGCAACAAAAAGTCCTTGATAAATTAAGAGAGATATATCTATAATCATATAAGTGATTATAGATAACATAAAAAAGCCCACTATTAGCTAGAGATGTAAATACCAGCTACTTGTGGGCTTTGTACTTATAAGATTAATTCACTTATAACCCTGCATAATTCTACTATATTTGAACTTCCCTTAATTTCGAATCTAATTTTGCCAATACCCGAAATCCATAAAT
>CALKWV010000072.1 GCA_938003915.1 uncultured Bacillota bacterium
AGTACTAAAATAACAGTTACAATTTGTGCATTGTCAAACCATCTTTTATTACCACATCTTGGGATAAAAATATCCCTGCATTGATATTTACCAAGGCAGGGATACTATCTTTCATATCTTCTGTTAAATAACGGCTATCAGTACGGGGATAGGTAACAAGTTTTTTCTCATAAAGGCTTTGTGTATATTCAAGGGTCTGATTAGCAGTAAAGCCTAATTGCCTATTTGCATCCCTTTGCAGAGTAGTTAAATCATATAGCTTTGGTGGTTTTTCTATCTTTTCTTTTTCCTCTACTTTTTCTATGGCAATAGTTTGTCCATTGCAGGATTTACAAAGTGTTTCAGCTATTTCCTTATCTTTTATCCTCTCACTTGAAAGAATGAAATCACCGCAATGTAGTTCTACAATATAAAATGGCTCTGCTTTAAATTCTGAAATATTTACTTGTCTTTCTACTATCATGGCAAGGGTTGGAGTCATTACCCTACCTACATTTAGGGTCTGACCATAAAGAACAGAAAAGAGACGGGTTGCATTAATACCTACAATCCAATCTGCCTTGGCTCTGCAAAGTGCCGATTGATATAAAAGCTCATAATCTGCCCCATTTCGTAGATTCTCAAATCCCTTGGCAATGGCACTTTCCTCCATTGATGAAATCCATAATCTTTTGATAGGTTTCTTGCATCTTAATTTCTCATATACCAATCTAAAAATTAATTCTCCTTCACGCCCTGAATCCGTAGCCGCTATAATTTCTTTAACTTCCCTTTGTTTCATTAGTTGCTCAATAATTTTCATTTGCTTTTCCTTACCCTTTGAAATAACATACTTCCAGTTTTGCGGTAAGATAGGCAAATCCTTATACTGCCACTTGGCATATTTTTCATCATAATAATCAGCAGGGGCAAGTCCAACCAAATGCCCCACGCACCATGTTATAATGTAACCGCTACCTTCCATATATCCATCTTTTCTACTATTAGCACCTAAAACAGTCCCAATACTCTGGGCTACAGATGGCTTTTCTGCAATAACCAGTCTCATTCTTTTTCACTTCCTTCCTTTGGAAGAATAATTAGTTTACGATATTTAAGCTTATTATCTATACCATTACTTACATTCTTCTTTTTTAAGGCAGAAGTTTCTTTCTCCTGCCTGTATCTTGGTCTTTGCGTCATCATCCGTTCATAAATGCTATCCGTAAAATAGGCCACTAAATATCAACCTCACTTTCATCCTCATCATCAATTTCTGTTTCATATTCATAATCATCATCTTCATCATCCTCAAAGTCATAATCATCAAGGATGGTATTTCCTTTAGTATTAGGCTTGTTGTTTAACACCTTAAAATAATAAATGCCTCCACCTACTATACCAACTATTAGTAAAAGTAGGATACCGCCCATACCTTTATTTTTTTCCTTTTCAGGCTCAGGAGTAGATGTAGGAGTTAATAATTTTCTTGTACATTCAGTAAGGTCATTCCTGCAAAGGGAACAATTAGGGTCTATTTTTCCTTCCTCACAAAGATTAATACAGTTACATCTCTGTGGTGTTTCTTGCTGTTTGGGTTTATCTTCCTCAATTAAGGCAAGTAAATCTTCTTCATCTACAAGATTAAGAAAATATACATTTTGCCTATCCCCTGCACGGTCAATAACTAGGTAGAAATAGTTACCGTTCTTTGAAACAACAGTAACGAATTGTTTATCTTCTGCCTCTTCTCCTGAAACATCATCTACTAGGGTTAAATTACCATCAGGTGTGAGAGGGACAGCATCAGTTTTTGTCTTTTCAGTTTCTTCAGGAATAAGCGATACTTCTTCCTCACCGCCTCCTGCAAAGGCTACTGTTGAAAATATAGTAAAGCAAAGCATAATTGTAATTAAGCTAACCAATATTCGACTCTTATTCTTCATGACTTCTTTCCTCCTCTTTTTCAATTAAAAAAGACGCATCACCTTTTTCACGATACGCCTTTAAAAATATAGCAAGTTCTCTGGTATTCATTTTTGTACCACGGACAAGTTCTACAATTTCCGTGTTTTCAAGTTCTATTTTTTGATTTTCCAGTTGTCTAAGCTTACTTTGTAAATCAGATATTTTTTCCTTTGTTTTCTTAATATCTGAAATAACTTTTTGTTTTTTCTTACTCATGAAATTCCTCCTTAATTTAATCTTCCATAAGCATAGAAATGCTCTGTCCAGTAAGGGCTATTGACTGAGGCATACTGTATGGGATTGCCACAATGGATCATCATGCCATTTCCAACATAGATACCAACATGGGATACTGCACCACTACTTGCATAAGTGCCTGTAAAGAAGATAATATCTCCCGGTCTTGATTCGCTTGGTGGAATTTTTGCACACTCATTGAAAATACCTTGTGCTGTTGTTCTTCCAATATTATAAACTCCTGATTCCCTTAGTACCCAACATACAAAGCCTGAGCAATCAAAACTAGTAGAGGGTGAACTTCCGCCCCATACATAGGGGTATCCCAAATATTTTTCTGCCTCTTTTATAAGGGCTTCAAAGTCAGGGTCAGTTAGTGCATCTGGTGGTATATCATAGTCCGTATATTCACCCTTATTAGGAGCATAAATATTTCCTGCAAATAAATAGGGCTTATTGCCCTGTGTTTCCATATAGACCCCAAACATTTCATATTGGTCTGTGGTTAAATTATTTGAGGCAATAATACTAATATCCTTATTTTTCAAGGTTACATGAAGGATATAATAATCATAGGGAACTTCTACTGTATAGGTATCACTATGGGTATTGCCATCACTATCTGTCCATGTATCAGTCCTTGTTTCTGTTCGATAACGCACCTGTATTTCCTCATGGGTAGTTAGAGTGTACTGATCATCAAACAAGGCTTTTAACTCTGAGCCTACTTCAGATCTAGTATAAACCTGTAGCTTTGCCGTTAGATATGAGGCAAGGGTAAAAGGATTATGCCCTATTTCATCTAAATGGTATTGGTATTCATCATAGCCCGGATATTCACTTTCTATATTATCAATGCGTACCTGTAATGCCTGTTCCAATGAGGTGTAATCCTCATCTACAGCAATAATATCCTCATCTTCTGATGTATAGGAAGTAGCTACTACACTTTGAAGTCCCCCCTCCAAGATAACTGAACAAGATGAAATAGCACTCATTAAAAACAAAAGTGCTGCTCCAATTCCAAGAATAATCAAGATAGCCTTATGGTTTTTAACAGCAAATCTTGTTATTTTCTCTGTTGTATCCGCTACCTTTCCCACTGCTTTTTTAGTGTTTATAACTGTTTCTTTAGTTGTTTTTGCACCCTTCCCATACCTTTTTGCAATGTATTCCTTTTTAATCGCCTGTTTTTGTTGCCAACGAGAAATTGGATTAGTAGTAGGCTTTGGATTATCTCCTAAACTCTTTTTATAAAGGTAATTTACCTCAGCCTTAACTGTCTTTTTTTCCGCCCTTGCAAGCTGTCTATAAGGTTTTAACTTATGGCTGTGATAACCGCTTCTTACCCTATTTACAACAAATTCTCCACCTTGTTCAGTCTTATGAGCCGCTTCTACTCCTACATTATCTTCTTCACCTTCCCTAATTTCCTTATGAATTTTAGCAAGGAGTTCTCTTTGTGGTATGGTCTTTAATTTATGGGAAAGCTTAGAAGGTGACTTGGGTTTATCACTTTCTTCAAAATATAAATGCACCCTCTCTTTGCCTGTTTTGGCATCAACGGTGCGTTTGGTAACTAAACTTTTCTTTTTTGGTATTTTATCCTGTGCTTTTTCTAATTTATCCCCTGCTTTTTCTGCTTTCTTTATTGGTTTTTCAAGATTAGGGTCAGCCCTTTCTTCTTCTGTAAAGGTAAGTCTGGATACCTTACCAGCAGGGCGGAATGGTTTTTTACTTGTTTTGCTCAAATGGCATCCTCCTTTCGATATTATTTTGAACATAACAAAACCCGCTTTTTGGCGGGTAATTATAATAACTTAAGTTTGTTTGTTTAGTAGCAAAAACAAATGATAGATTTCATTTAAATACAAGAACTTCTTTAATGAATTGACTTCACTTTCTTTTTCATATGCATGACCATGAGCAATTTTATGTCGGGACTTATTGGATGACTTATCAGGGTCAGAATGCTTAAAACCTTCAGTGAAGGCATCTTCTATCCTTTCAATCACATCATTAAATACTTCATATTCATAGATAGACACTATTTCATTTTCATCTAAAGCTATTTTAATATCTTTAATTGCTTTTTCTACACGATACCTAGGCATCTCTAGATTCAATCTAACAAAATCAGTTATTACCCCCTCTGTATGCACAGTCAATAGTGTGACTGAAGAATTATAGTATTTTCTTGAGTGATTAACTAATGCTTCATGAAATATAATTTCTCGGTTACAAAAGTACGGAAGTTCCTTCCATTGCTTAACAATATCTTTCAACGCCTTGCATCTGTCATTCCTAAAGTAAGTAACTATGATTTCATCCACATTTTCTCCTGTAAGAGTTTCTCTTTTTTCATGGATTTCATCAATTAAGTCATCTGGAAATTCACCTGAATAAAACCAGCCATACTTTAATAACGTTTCACGTTGTTCATTCCATTCTTTTCGGTATATCAACAACGAAAAATCAATAGAAGAAAACAAGGATTCCATATTTTTTGTCATTTCAAATAGCGGAGATTGAAGCATTTTAATCAAATTTTCATTCACTAGCTGTAAACTTTTCACCATGGATTGGAAGGGAAAGACTATTTCCTGAATATCGAAAACAGGCTTAGGTAAATTTTTTATTACTGATATTATTTCAGGATAATTAGTTCGTGGAAGATTTATTAACGCTGACTGCCATTGGGGTAAATTAAATTTTGGTATATTCTCCACTAAAGAAGTCATCCTATGAAAATTCATCTCCGGAACAATAATACTACTCATTGCACTATCAATGGATTTAAGCAAAGGCTTATTTAGCAATTCAATCTTTTTGGATATCCTTCCAATAGAATCTGAAATATGCTTTGTAGTTTCTGCTAAAATAGCCTCATTTGCATTATAGAAATGCTCAAATGGAGATTCACTTTCTATTTTGTCATACTCTGTTTTAACTTTAATATCCTGTACGAGAATATTCTCAAGTATTATCAATAAATTATCATCTGATATTTTGATAAAATCTTCTATAGTTAAATCAATACTCTTGTTATTAGTTGTATTTTGATACATGTGATAAATAGTTTTAATAAAAGCTAGACGATAATCGTCGCCTTCTTCATGATATTTAAACATCATCTTACAACAGCTAAAACTAAAAAATATTTTAATATATATATCTATCCCAGATACAGTAATCTTGGTTACAGGTGTATCTTTTACAAGTATTGATAAATCAATGTTTTGTTCCACATCATTCCCCCCTTAATATGACCATAATTATATCACACCCTTCTTTTAGCTAATAGTATCAATTTATAAATTAATATAGCTTTGTTATATAAAATCAATTTACTTGTAATTCATTTGGCTTAGTAGTCATAATACCATATAACTCTGTATCCTTTGGAAACTTATCAGTAAAGGGCAGAATTACATTTCCATAAAACAAAAGTCCTTCTCCCTCACCTGAATGGGTTACATAGGACAATTGATGGGGTGAAATATTAAGTTGTTTGGCTAGGATTTGTCGGTCCCCTGATGCTTGGTTGAGCATATAAATAAAGTCGGAGTTTTCAAAGATATTCTCTACCTCACGGGAAGATAAAAGGTCTTTTACGTTTTGGGTAATACCTGTTGGAATACCTCCCCACTTCCTAAACCTTTTCCAAATCTCTACGCTATAAGCTGCTGTTTGTTCTTCTTTTAATAGTAAATGAAACTCATCCATATAATACCTAGTTGACCGCTTTTCTGCACGGTTTACTGTTACTCTGTTCCATACTTGGTCTTGTACTACCAGCATCCCTAGTTTCTTTAGTTGTTTCCCTAGTTCCTTAATATCAAAACAAACAAGGCGGTTGGTTATATCCACATTGGTACGATGATTAAATAGATTTAGTGAGCCTGTTACATAAATCTCAAGGGCTGCTCTAATATGCTGTGCCTCTTTTTCCTCTTGATTTTCTAAGGCATCATATAAATCTCCCAATATAGGCATGTTCTCAGGTATTGGGTCTGCCAGGTAATCTGCATAAATTAATCGTACACACCTATCAATAATACTTTTTTCTACAGGCTTTAAACCATCTTTACCCCCTACAATTAACTCACATAGAGATAGGATAAAATCAGATTTTAAGGACAAAGGGTTTTCATCTTCAGAGTAGTTAAGATTAATATCCATAGGATTTACATAGTCAGGGGAGGTAGGTGAAATCTTAATTACTTGCCCCTTTAACCGGTTAACAAGGGGATAATACTCCGCCTCCGGATCACAAATAATAATGTCATCAGTGGTAATGAGAAAGATATTGGTAATCTCCCGCTTAGCTGAGAAGGACTTACCACTTCCCGGTGTTCCTAAGATTAATCCATTGGGATTTTTAAGTTTCTTACGGTCTACCATAATCAAATTATTAGATAGGGCATTTAATCCGTAGTATAAAGCCTCACCACTGGACTGAAATAACTCCTGTGTAGTAAAAGGCACAAAGATTGCCGTAGCAGATGTAGTTAGACTTCTTTCTATCTCCACTTGATTTAGTCCAAGGGGAAGTGAAGATAAAAAACCTTGTTCCTGCTGAAAGTCCAATCGTACTAATAGGCAGTTATGTTTTTGGGCTATACCTGCTGCACCAAAGACAATATTTTCAAGCTCCTGTTTTGTATCGGCTGTATTCATCACAAGAAATGTTAAAAGAAACATTCTCTCATTACGGCTTTGTAAATCCTGTAATAATTTCTTTGCCTCTGCTCCATAGGTAGCAAGGTCTGAAGGAATAATATCCATATCATATCCAGCTCTTACTGCCTTCTTTTGTTCCTCTATTTTCATTTTATCAAGGTCAGTTATTTTTCTTTTAATGGTCTTAATAGCCTTTGTTTGGTCTACAGATTGAATGTGCATGGTCAGTAAAAGATTACTCTCCATATCAAGGAAATCTGCTAGGATACGGTCATTTAATTCAGGTGCAAGGATTTGTAGAAAGGACATAGCACCAAACTTATTACCTGTTTTAAAACTTCTCCCTTCCCTAAATTCAAAGGAAGATGGAGCAATAAAGTCTTTGGTAGATAAACCTGATGGAGCAAGCCATTTCCAATCAAAATTAAAGGGTACATTTCCATCCATGTGCAAGATATTGTGGCATAGCTTTAATCTTTCCTTCCCCTCTATAGAATCTACTACCACTCCTAATCTTTTAAATCCATTCCATAGGTCATTTTCAATACGCTCCAGACGAGGTTTTGCTATTTTTATACCATCCGCTTCAATTCCAAAGGTTAGGTACTTGCTTTTCATTAAGCCATTATTCCCCTTGGCAAGCTGATTATGAAGCATCTGGGTATATTCAGTACGGATACTATCAAAGTCATCTTCCTGTGATTTAATATGAATACTGCTTTCATAATCCTTTGTATTAGCCGTCATATTGAGAAATGAAAGTTGAAATTTAATAGAACTATCAAAGTAATTAAGAAAATCACACCAACTTTCAAAGATTGCCGTTTTATCTTCATTTTGGGCAAGCTGATAGTTTATATCTTGAAAACGGATTGTTTTGGTATAGAGTTTATCTGTTACCCTGCAAATACCATCAGGATACATACGCTCATAAGGGATGGTATCCTGTGCTGATTGTTCCTTTTTACTTCCCCCCCTTGTCCTTACTATGGCATTATTAATTAGTCTTTTTTCTTCTCTTGTTAGCTTGAGACTGCCTTGATTTTGCTTTTTTAACAATATACTTTACCTCCTCATCTAGCTGATTCTGCCTTATTAAAAGACTATAGAAATTCTTTGTTTTATAGGGTCTGTATTTAGGTTTTAAGAAACGCACCTCAATATAATGCTTTAATATTAGTTCCAATGGTTGCCCGTGCTTTTCATACATGGCAAACATAAAAAAGGGCAACATGGAAAAAATCATTATAAGTGTAGCTGTGCTTGTTCCAGTGCTGTCCTTTATAAGAAAAAAGATAGGTAGACCCACTACAAGGGCAATGGAAAAACAGATAAGCTGCCTTTTAGTAAGGTTAAACATTACCTTGGTTTTTACGGTACTTAAATCTTTTGGTATAGGTACATATGCCATAAAATACTCCTTTTATAAAATATTTAGGTTGATAAAGGTAACCTATGACCCTTTATTCTAATGGGAACTAAAAATACTTTTTGCCAGTGAACCTGTTTTAAATAGGGTAAAGCAAAGTAGAACTGTATAGCCTACGCAAGTCCATATTGCACTCATAATATCAGCATCTGTTGCAATGGATTGGACTAATACTGCATAAATCCCTACACATACCATAATGAGAAAGGCTTGAAAGCCAAGAGCAAACATGGATTTTAAATAGTTTTGCCCCATACTGCCCCATTCCCTATTTGCCATTGTAGAAAAGGGGATGGGTGCAAGGGATGTCATTAAATATATTTCTACCATTCGCCCATAGATAACTACAAAAATACAGATAGTAAGGGCATTCATGGTAAACCCAACAAACATACTTTGTAGCCATAAGCCAAAGAGAGGACCAAGTTCCATTGCCAAAAGTCGTGTTTCCATATCTACTATGGCAGAACTTATATCTATATTGGTATCACTAATAATTACACCTGCTGCACCTGAAACAACATGCTGAGATAAATCAAAGATTCCCATAATGATGTTAAAGGTATTGGTTATAATCATTACTGCTACAAAGGTTTTAAATATCCATTTGAAGAACATAAAGGTTTCAAAGTCATGCATGTTATTCTTTTCTATGACCATTTGTATCAGTTCGTAGCACATGATAAAGGTCAAGATAATGCCGGCAATGGGAATAATCACTGTTTCGGAGAGGTTTCGTATCATGGAAAAGACACCACCATTCCATACTGACGGTGTCATCCCCACTTCACCTGCGATTTCGCCAACCTTTTGATTGACATTATCGAACATCCCCGACAAATTATCCGTTATACCGCCAACTAATAGCTCCGTGAGCCACTGGGTAATACTGTCGATGATGCTTTGCATAATCTTTTACCTTTAACCAAATAACCCTGAAAGAAGGGGTACAAGGGTCATGCCAATCAGTGCTACGCCACCGCCTGCCATTAGTTGTTTCATCCCTTGCGATTTTGCTCCTGGATTATCATTACCATAGCCTTCTAAAAGATTAATAACTCCCCAAATACCAAGTCCTGCACCAAGAGCAACTACCAATGTTTGTAATACATCTACTGCTGAATTAAAAAATGCCATAATCATTTCCTCCTAAAATTTATTTTATTTTGAATTAAAATAACCGCCTAGTCAGCGGTTTTGTTTTCATCTGCAAGGTCTATTTCATAAACATCATAAACCTCATTAGATTTTACTTTTAGTCTTGTGGATAGATACTTTTCAATATTAAAGGTGTTTCTTTTATCAAAGTCGGATAAGTATTTGTAGTTTGGATGCTTTGTAATATCATACTTATCCGATAGAAATGGGCGAACACCCCTTAGCTGTAAAATGCACTTGCCTCCATCCATAACAGCAAGTTCATCCATACTCATAAGCTCCTTTCCCAGCTTTTGATAATTAAGCCCATAACTCCTTTGTGTTCCTCTGGTATCAGAAGTATTGAACATATCAATAGTTTCTTTTCCGAGGGTTTCTGATAAATCCTTGAGGGTGGTTTTTTCCTTACCACCAAGGAAGATCATACTGTCGCAGTTGCCAATGATGGTATCCGCATTATCCTTATATAATACCTTTAACTGGCTTTGTGCCTGTAAAACAAGGCAAGCTGAAATCTCCCTTGAACGAATAGTAGCCATTAGCTTTTCTAGTTTTGGAATCTGCCCAATATTTGCAGCTTCATCAATTAGACACCTTACATGAATGGGTAATCTTCCACCATATACATCATCTGCCTTATCACAAAGTAAATTAAAAAGTTGGGTATATGCCATAGATACTAAAAAGTTAAAGGTATCATCTGTATCACTTATAATAATAAATAAGGCTGTTTTTCTATCTCCCAAGGTATCTAGTTCCATTTCATCATAGGCAGTAATTTCTCTTAATTCCCTAATATCAAAAGGAGCCAGTCTTGCACCACAGGAGATGAGTATAGATTTTGCAGTTTTCCCTGCTGCTAATTTGTATTTCTTGTACTGCCTTACTGCAAAATGCTCTGGATCTTTATCCTCTAAGGCATCAAACATTAAGTCTACTGGATTTTTAAAGTCCTCATCATCTTCACGCACCTCCGAAGCATTGATAAATTCAATCAGGGTAGAAAAGTTCTGTTCATGTTCAGGAGCCTCAAAATAGATATAGCCAATAAGGGCTGTGTAGAGCAAGGTTTCTGCCTTGACCCAAAAATCATCACCTGCCTTGCCTTCACCCTTGGTATTGGCAATCAAAGTGGTAACCAGTTTTAAAATATCTTTTTCGCTTTTGATATAGGCAAATGGATTATAGTGCATAGACTTTTTAAAATTAATGGTGTTAAGAATCTTAATCTTATAACCCATACGCTGTAATAATTTCCCGCACTCTACAACAATACTGCCCTTTGGATCAGTGACCACATAAGAACTATGACACTGCATTAGATTTGGTTTTAGCCAAAACCTTGTCTTTCCTGAGCCAGAACCACCCACGATTAGCACATTTTTATTTCTAGCATTCTTAGGATTCTTAGGACGGTTAGACATCATAAGCCTTTCTGTTTCAGTTAGTATCACGTTATTTTGGAATACGGGGTCTTGAAAAGGGCGAATATCCTCCCTATTGCCCCAACGAGCAGAGCCATATTCTATCCCCTTTCTATATTTCTTAGCGTTCTTACCCTTTAGATAAACTGCAAGGCGAATAATAACCGCTATAGCTATGGCAAATAGTAAATCTTTTGGGTTTAAACTTGGAAGTGGGTTATCAAATGCTAATCTAAAGCCATTCATTAGGTTTAAAATTTTCTGCCCAATATCATATCCAAGGGCAAGTCTCCATGCCTGTGATACCTTAGTAAAAAATAGGGCTAAAAATAGATAAGGGATATTTAAGATTAATATTCTTTTTAGTCTTGTATTCATAGGCTTTGCTCCCTATCTTTACTTTTCACCCTATCTGTAACTGTGTTCTTCACAAGCTGGGTAAACTTTTTAAGCTGTGAAAGTACGGAAGGCCTTTCTGCTCTTTTTACCATTTTAGATGTAAAATCCGTAAATGCAGCAGTAATGGCATCTGCATCCCTGCCCTTGAAAAAGACAAGATATTTAGGTGGGTTTACACTTCTATCTTTTTTAATAGCAAAATCAACACCGTATTTTCTTGCTGATCTTTCAAAGCTTTTAATATTTTTATCTGTAATTTCAATATTGGTCATTCCTGCATTTTGCTTAGCAAGGTCTTTTATACTTTGTTTTCCTTGAGGAATTTCAGGATGATTTTTCTTATCCTTTCGCCATGCTAGATATTTTAAAATAGCTGCCTTTAAACTTCTTGCTGTAAGCTTTGTACCGCTTATTACAAGTGCTACTGTTCTATTTTCTACTTCTTCCTGCATAGGAAGCTCCTCCCTTCTGCTTTTGACATAGAAAAAGGCATTTTGTAATCCTCTTGTACCAGGTACAAAATGCCTTTAGGGGTTTCTATTTAAGTCATGATTAACTAGTGCCGAGTAATAACTATCTATGGTGGATGGTGCATTAAACAAAGTCGCTAATAAATACCGCCTGATGTTACGGATGTAGGTGGTGGTCTTATCAAGACATTCAAAGACATAGTCAATATGCAGACAATTTATCCTTAGTAGCTTTTCTTTTACAAGCTGTGCAGGGTAATCATCTCCTGCAACATTTATTGTGTCTTTGGTAGAGCATAGGGTTTCCACCATTAGGTCTACGATTTCATCTAAACGCTCACGGTTATGATTATCTTTAATATACCTATATTCAATATTTTCTAAAACCATTTTTTTTATTTCTGCTGGGCTATCACATCCAATCTCATCATATCTCATCTTTTTTTCTTGTGGCTCTTTATTTGATTGATACAGATTTGATGGATAAGGATTTGATACCTCCATATTTAATAAATCAGTATTTAATGAATTAGTATTTAATATATTAGTACTTAATTGGTGGGGGTTTCCCAAGATAGGCTCAGCCTGTTTAGGTTTTTCCAAGATTGGATTTTCCAATATAGGTTTCTCCTGTGCTTGATTATCCAAGATGGGATTATCCAGTATTGGATTTTCCCCTTTAGGTGGTATATCAGTTATATCAAGGTTTTGAGGCTGTTCAAAAATAGTATATTCTGTAGTAGTCAGTTGCCCTTTTTCATTCCTTAACCGCCTACGAATCACATATCCATTAACTTCTAGTTCCTTTACACCACTGTTAATACTATCTATGCCATCCTTACATATACAGGCAAGTCCCTTGGTCGTATAATCCCAGTTCTCCGGTAAAGAAAGCATAAGGGATAATAAGCCTTTTGCTTTTAAGGAAAGGTCTGTATTTCTTAAATGATGGTTTGACATCACTGTATAATCCCGTGTTTTTTCCACTCTAAAAACTGCCATAAATATCACCTCTTTTCCTGCTTAAATATTGTTTATCTTTCTTGATCCCTAATTCGTTTTTTATGCCAGCCTTCAAGCAGTTTAATAATCGTTTCTTCCATTTGTTTTGGTGTATATGATTTTGGAAAATACCTCTTTAACTTATCTCCTGTAAGGGTTACCTTATCTAAGTCCCCCTTCTTTTCTTCACTCATTATGGCACTCATAACTCCAAGGCTTAACTTCCCCTCATTACTAAATTTCTTTAATCTCTGTGCCTGTGAAAGTGAAGGTGTTGCCTGTTCCATATCCATAGCTTCAAGTAGGTCAATTTGCTCCTCATCTTTAAGGAAGGATAGTTCCACAGCAGGATTGAAGGCTATTTTCTTTTCATCTACCATCGAAAGTATTTCTGGGATAAGGTGAGTAAGACGGATGTAACGATAGATTTGATTTTTACTTTCGCCAATTTGCTCAGCTAAAAGGTCGCTTGATTTTTTTCCTAATAAATTATTCCCAACTTGGGAACTATTTTCTTTTGATGGTCTACCTGCTTGCCTTTTCATTGCTGATAACTTCATTTTATATGCAAAGGCTCTTTCACTTGGTAAGATATTTTCTCTCTGCAAGTTGCTGTCAACCATGATAATAATGGCGGCATCATCGTCAAGGTTGCGAACTATGACAGGCATTGTTTCAAGTTCTGCAAGTTCACAGGCTCTTTTCCTTCGGTGTCCTGCCACAAGTTCGTAGCCACCCTCATCACGGGGTCTTGCAATGGCTGGAACTAATACACCATATTGTTTAACACTTTCTGCTGTATCAAACATGGCTTCATTATCGATTACCTTAAATGGGTGGTCTTTAAAGGGATGTAATTCTGTTAAAGGGATTTCAATTATCTTTTCCCTTGCTTCATCAGCCCTACTTTCCTCTGTGGAAAATAAATCATCTACTGATGCCAGCTTTATGTTTTTGGCGGAGCTTTTCAATTTTCAACACCTCCTTGGTTAAATTACCATACCCTTCAGCAACTTTTCCCTTTGGGTCATGGGCAAAAATACTTTTTCCCTCTGCACTAATTTCTGCTGCCTTTACTGAACGAGGTATATCTGCTTTAAATACTTTAATACTGCCTTCATAAGTTTTCCTTACTAGACTGCTAATGTCCTTGGCAAAATTAGTACGCCCATCTACCATAGTCAATAAAATACCATCAATTTTTAGTTTCGAATTTATCTGCCTGCGTACCTTTCCAATGGTCTGTAAAAGCTGTTCTAATCCCTTTGCAGGTAGATAATCAGCCTGTACAGGAATGATTACACTATCAGATGCAGCAAGGGCATTAATCGTTAACATACCTAAAGAGGGCATACAGTCTAAAAGTATATAATCATAATCTTTCTTTACCGTATCAAGGTATTGTTTAAGTATGGTTTCCCTGCTCATAGCATTAACAAGGGATACTTCCATACCAGATAATTCAATGTTTGCTGGGAGTAAGTCTACTCCCTCATGATGTTGTAAGATGCCCTCTCTAGGCTCAATAGGTGTGTCGATAATAACCTTTCCCATTACTGTTGCAATGGTTGTTGGAAGCTTATCCGGCTGTGGGAATCCTAAACTAATGGATAAACTGCCTTGTGGATCTGCATCTACAAGCAAAACTTTTTTCCCTTCCATAGCCAGTCCTATACCTAAGTTGGCACAGGTTGTTGTTTTGCCTACACCACCTTTTTGATTTGTGATGGCAATTATTTTTGCGTTCAAATTTCTTCCTCCTTTCAATTTTGGGTACAAAAAAACCGCTTACTTTATTTTTCAATAAAGAAAACGGCTTTTTCTTTTTATACTTAATTTAATTAGAATTACATGTTATAAATATTGCTAAATATTTTAATTTAATCATACATCAACATATCTACACACTCCATATCTAAAACTACTGATACTTCGATTTTATTTCTCAATTCCTTATTTCTAAAATCATCACCATCTTTAGTAAAAGTAACATAGTTCGTAAAGTGTTGAAAATTAAGGATTTCTACGTATCTTTCCTTTGCATTCCTATTACGCATTCGATATGATATGTATTGGGAAACATATCAACAGGCTGTACCTTCAGTATCCGGTAATCCT
>CALKWV010000073.1 GCA_938003915.1 uncultured Bacillota bacterium
TGAGAAAAAAAATCCAGGTATTTTTATTGATGTGCGAAGGATGACTCCTCAGCGGGTAAAAGCATACTTTTCTAGCGATATAAATGAAGATTACCTTCCGGATATTATCTCTTTAAACAATTATGAACAGACAGTACCAATTAATATGCTGGAGGATCTAACTTCTTTTTTTACTAAAGAGGAATTAAGCAGATTCTATATAGCGGCGTATCAAAGGGTGGAGGATGAGGGCAAAATATATGGTGTTCCATGGATGATGGGTGCGTATGCTTTGATATTAAATCAAGATATGGTGGAAGAGAAGGGATTTATATTAGATGAGGCTTCCATTGATTATGAGAGCTTGGGAAAGATTATTGAAGGACTTGCCTATGTGAAAGAAACAGGGAAAACCAAGGAGATAATATATGGATTTTGCAGTTATGATACGGAGCACAGTAGGCCGCTTGTTAGTATGAACTATGCTGGAGGTGGAAAAATATTAAATACTTGGACCAGCAAGGAAGAAATAGCTCCTGAAAATATCTGGAATTTAGATAAACGAGAGGCTTATGATCTTTTTTTGGGTCAGAAAAGCGGGGCTGTTTTGGGAGGGACGGACATAATTTTTCGCGCCAGGGCGATGCAGGAACAAGGAAATGGCTTTAGGATTAAAGTAGTACCATTGAATGGGACGGAAAAGCTTCTACAGGACCAAATTTCTGCTTTTGGAATTATCAAGCAGCAAAACAGTGAAAAATTAAAATACTGCGTTGAGTTTTTAAAATTGCTTATATCAAAGGAAGTACAGGCTGAGATAAAACAGCTGGGAATGTTTCCAGTAGTAAATGATGTAGGAGAAATATATTCAGATGATCCTGAGATGAATGAGCTTGAGAAAAAAGTCCCAATGTATAGGTGGGGGCCAGATGACCAACGTTGGAATAATATGTTGAAAAACCACCGTAAGGAAGAGTAAAAGCTTGATTGAATGAACTTTTTAATGTAAACTGTATATAAAATTTGTTTTGTTACCAAAAAAAGAGTGGGAGATGAACGCATGGATATTTCTAGAGTTTATCAAAGATTAATCGATAGAATACCCAGCGAAAGGGTTCTTGTAAATGAATCTATGAAAAAACATACATCTTTTAGGATTGGTGGACCAGCTGATATTATGGTCCTGCCAACAGATCCTCAAGAGATAAGATATGTAATACAATTATGCAAGGAATTATCCATACCTTTTTATGTTATGGGCAACGGAAGCAATCTCTTAGTTAGGGATAAAGGTATAAGAGGACTTGTGATGAAAATTGCCAGCAATTTCAGCGATATAAAGATAGAAGGAACAAAAGTGACTGCTCAGGCTGGAGTACTGCTATCAGTTCTATCCAAAAAAACAGTCCAGCATTCATTAAAAGGCTTGGAGTTTGCCAGCGGAATACCTGGCACGCTAGGTGGAGCTGTAGCCATGAATGCGGGAGCCTATGGAGGAGAAATGAAGGATGTAGTCACATCAGTTTGGGCTATGGATTATTCAGGCAATGATCGACGTCTAGACTATGATGATTTAAAGTTTGGCTATAGAACTAGTGCTATACAGCAAGATAAGCTAATAGTAATCGAAGTAGATATGCAGTTAGAAGAAGGGGATAAACAGGAGTCGATGGAGCTGATTGCTGAGCTGACTAGGAGGAGAAGGGAGAAGCAGCCTTTATCCTACCCAAGTGCAGGCAGTACATTTAAAAGACCTGTAGGATATTATGCTGGCAAGCTAATTCAGGATGCAGGTTTAAAAGGATTAAGGGTTGGAGATGCGCAGGTTTCCGATCTTCATGCTGGATTTATTATTAACTTAGGAAATGCAACGGCCAAAGATGTTTTGGAGCTCATCCAAATAGTAAAAGAAAAGGTGAAATCCGAATTTAATGTAGACATGCAGCCAGAGATTAAAATCATAGGCGAAGAATGAGGAAGGATGGACAGATTTGTATAAAATTACAGCAGATTATCACACCCATACGATATTTAGCCATGGAAAAGGCACTATTGAGGATAATGTTATTGCAGCCAGGAAAAAGGGATTGAAGAAAATTGTAATCTCAGATCATGGTTTTAGGCATATAGGAATTGGTATATCTATAAAAGATATTGATAAAATAAGAAAAGAAATTGACCGACTCAACAAAAAGTATAATGATATTGAGATTTTAATGGGAGTTGAAGCTAATCTTATTGGGCTGGATGGGACCATTGATATCCCATGGAATTATATTGGAGCATTTGATATAATATTAATGGGATTTCATAAGGCAGTTTATCCTGCTTCACTGAAAGATGGATGGAATCTATTTTTAAGAAATGGCTTAGTTAAAATTTGGCCTTGGGATAGGGATAAGCTTCGCAGGCAAAATACGGAAGCCATGATTCGCGCTATAGAGAGATATCCTATTCGAATTATTACGCATCCAGGGGCTAAAATTGATATAGATACACAGGAGCTGGCTAAGCATGCTGCGCGGAAAAAAGTGGCCCTTGAGATCAACAGTAGTCATGGCTATATGACGGTGGAGTATGTAAAAATAGCCATGAAAGAAGGTGCTATGTTTGTAAT
>CALKWV010000074.1 GCA_938003915.1 uncultured Bacillota bacterium
CTCTTTACCTCATAATAAGTTGTATAAGAAAAATTGTCAACTGGAAATACTTATGATTAGTGGATTATTTTCATATGGGTCCAACATACTGTAGTATCTAGGCTAACTCGCATTGTATACTCTTTATAGCTAAATCCTTTTTCTCTTTTGTATAACCTCTTAAATTAAAAGTATATAAGATATAAATTCTTACATGTATATTATACTTTTTTCATATATGATTTATGCTCTTCGATTCTTATCAACATATAAAGTCAAAAGAGGTTTTTTCATATATAATAACTACATAACATCTGGTATTATTATTTTACCAAAAAAAAAGGTTTGAATCAACATGGATCCAAACCCTCTTATAAATTTAACAACTTTTATTTCCCGTCATATGCCTTCCTATAAATTTCCTCTAGTTCCTTGACCAAAGGCATTCTGGGGTTAGCGGTGGTGCATTGATCTTCAAAGGCTTGATCAGCTAATTTTTCTACCTTGGCTTCAAAGACCTCTCTTGGTACACCGCATTCTGCTATAGTGACAGGGCAGTCTAATTCTTTCATCAGATCCCTTACTGCTTTTATAAGACTGGCCACTCCTTCCTCAGTAGTAGATGCTGGAAGTCCCAGATATCTTGCAATCTCCGCATACTTCTTATCAGCTACATAGTAAGCATATTTGGGAAAAGAAGCAAACTTTGTGGGCCTTTTAGCATTATATTCTATTACATAGGGCAGTAGTATTGCATTGGCTCTGCCATGAGGGATATTAAACTCTCCTCCTAGTTTATGTGCTAAACTATGGTTTATCCCCAAGAAAGCATTAGTAAAGGCCATGCCTGCAATACAGGAAGCATTGTGCATTTTTTCCCTAGCTTCTCTGTCGGATCCATCCCTATAAGCCCTAGGCAGATATTCAAATACCAACTGAATTGCCTTTATAGCCAATGCATCGGTGTAATCTGAAGCCATTACCGACACATAGGCTTCTATGGCATGGGTTAGTACATCCAATCCAGTATCAGCAGTGGTACGCGGAGGTACTGTCATTACAAAGTCTGGATCTATTATAGCTACATCAGGGGTTAGTTCATAGTCTGCTAGGGGATACTTGGTATTGGTCTTAGTATCGGTTATAACTGTAAAGGAAGTAACCTCTGAACCAGTGCCTGATGTAGTAGGTATAGCAACCAACTTTGCCTTTTGGCCAAGTTTTGGAAACTTATAGGCACGCTTTCTAATATCCATAAACTTTAGTCTCAAGGCAGTAAAGTCGGTATCAGGATATTCATAAAATAACCACATAGCCTTGGCAGCATCCATGGCAGATCCTCCGCCTAGTGCAATAATTACATCGGGCTTGAATTCATTCATAAGCTGAGTACCCCGCTTAACAGTTTCAATAGAAGGATCTGGCTCTACCTGAGAAAATATCTCGCTGTGAACATAATCTCTTCTCTTCCTTAGATAATAAAGAACCCTGTCTACATATCCCAGCTCTACCATATGGGGGTCTGTTACTATAAATGCCCGGCTAATGTCTGGCATCTTCTCCAAGTACTGTATGGAGCCTGGTTCAAAATATATTCTGTTGGGTA
>CALKWV010000075.1 GCA_938003915.1 uncultured Bacillota bacterium
GTGTGGCGCAGTTTGGTAGCGCACGTGCTTTGGGAGCATGGGGCCGGGGGTTCAAATCCCTCCACCCCGACCACAGTGTGGCCCCTTGGTCAAGCGGTTAAGACACCGCCCTTTCACGGCGGTAACAGGGGTTCGAGTCCCCTAGGGGTCACCATAATTCAAGGGCCTTTAGCTCAGTTGGTTAGAGCAACCGGCTCATAACCGGTCGGTCCGGGGTTCGAGTCCCTGAAGGCCCACCATTTTTTATACGGCCCGGTAGTTCAGATGGTTAGAATGCCAGCCTGTCACGCTGGAGGTCGAGGGTTCGAGTCCCTTCCGGGTCGCCATAAATTTTGCCTCGGTAGCTCAGTTGGTAGAGCAGCAGACTGAAAATCTGCGTGTCGGTGGTTCGATTCCGCCCCGAGGCACCATTTTTATTTGTAATATTTGCGAAAGTGGCGGAATTGGCAGACGCGCTAGATTCAGGTTCTAGTGGGAAATCTCCCATGGGGGTTCGACTCCCCCCTTTCGCACCAAAGGTTTGCATGAAAATGCAAACCTTTTTATTTTACTAAAGACTAATCTAAAATCAATCTATAGTAGTTATAATCAAAACTAATTCTAGGTTTGGAAACTTATATCTTTTTATAAAAAAAAGTTCTAACAGACTTAAGATTGTACTTTTGCGGAAATATAATCTGTTCTGTACTTCCTACAAATAAGATACCATCCTCTTCTAGCGCATCTCTAAACTTTAAATAAAGCCTGCTCTTTGCTTCTTCCGTAAAGTAAATCAAAACGTTTCTACATATAATCAAATGACAATTGCTAGGATAGGGATCTATTAAAAGATTATGTCTTTTAAATATAACCCTTTGTTTTATTCTATTGTCTATTTTATATAGTCCATCTTTGTTAGTAAAATATCTTTTTACATACTCTTGCGGCAAAGACTGGAGGCTTTTTTCTATATATATCCCCTCTTTTGCTTTCTCTAAGGCCTCTTTATCAATATCTGTTGCTATAACTGTGATTTCTTCAAGTGGGAAAAATTCATGCAATAACATTACCATAGAATAAGGTTCTTCCCCTGTTGAACAAGCAGCACTCCATATTTTTAATTTACCGTATCTATCTATGAGCATGGGAAGTATATCATTTTTTAGCACTTCCCATTGACTAGGATTTCTGAAAAATTCAGATACATTGATGGTAATATAATTTACAAAGCTCTCCAATAACTCTTTATCAGCAACTAAAGCTCTATAAAATTCATCATATTGACTATAGTTTTTTCTATTTATTAGAGAATCGATTCTTCTCTTCATTTGCCTCTCTTTGTAACAGGATAGATCTATATTGGTTAGCTTATAAATAGCCTTTGTAAAATCTTCATATGTCCAGCTCATTCCAAAAACCCCTTATCCCTATTGTATGCCTGTATAGTCTACCATAAAATTAGTAAAAAAAAAAGTCGTGATTAACATCACGACTTCATGTAAAGGGGGTCTCAATGTGTTTGTGAGGTCATTTATATTATTAGCCATATAATTTTTTTTATTCAAAATAATTTACAATAATTTATAATTTTTTAGTTAAAATCCTCCGGGAAAAATTCACCTAAAGTAACGGTCATTTCTTCTTTTTGGAATGGATCCTTCTTCTCTTCTTTCTTTGGTGGTTCAACTTTTTCTTCCTCTTCTCTTAATAATTCTCTGATGCTAAGGCTTATTCTTCTGCTTTCTGAGTTTACATCTAGTACTTTCGCTCTAATCTCCTGTCCAACACTAAGCTCATCTGCTACTTTTTGTATTCTCTTGTTTGCTACTTGTGAAATGTGAACCAAACCATCAACTCCTGGTTCTAGCTCAACAAAGGCACCAAAGGAAGTAATTCGTACAACCTTTCCTTTTACCACAGAGCCAACAGGATATTTTTCTTCCACGTTATCCCATGGATGAGGTAGGGTCTGTTTATATCCTAATGAAATTCTCTCATTTTCCTTATCCACAGATAATACGACCACCTCAACATTTTCATCCTCGCTCAACACTTCCCTAGGATGTTTTACATGACCCCAAGATAAATCAGAGATATGGATAAGACCGTCTACACCACCAATATCTACAAAAGCGCCAAAATCAGTCAGTCGCTTGACTACTCCTCTAATTCTTTGACCTTCTTTTAAGGAATCAAAAATTTTCTTACGTCTTGCTTCTTCTTCTGCTTCTAATATTACTCTCTGGGAAGCGACTACTCTTCTGCGTCTTCTATCCAATTCTATTATTTTAAGTCTTAAAGTCTGTCCTACAAATGTATTAAGATCCTCAACATATCTATTTGAAAGCTGGGATGCAGGTACAAATGCACGAATGCCTTTAATATTGGCTATAACTCCACCTTTAACTGCTTCAGTGCATACGCCTTTCAGTTCTTGACCATTTTTAAACCCAGCTTCAATGTCCTTCCATGCTTGTCTTTTTTCAACAGTTTTTCGTGACAATACAACATTTCCTTCCCCATCGTTTACCCTGAGCACTTCCACCTCTACTTCGTCACCAGGCTTAAATACATCAAGGGGGGTCTGGCCTTCTTGCAAGTTTATCTCATCTAAAGGTAGTATTCCGTCTGATTTGTAGCCAACATTTATAATTACCTCTGATGGATTAACAGCCAAAACTGTTCCTTTAACAACCTGCCCAGGTCTAAGGGAGATTACTGTATCTTCAATTCCTTCCATGGTGGGCATTTCATCAGAGTCTTTTTTATCTGTTGCTTCTTCACCGTTTATTTCTTCATCAGCAGTTTTTTCATCAGTACTTTCTTCATTAGTGGATTCTTTATTATTGATTTCTTGACCTGTCCCTTTTTCGTCTACTGCTTCTACTAGATCTGCTGCTTGATGGGAATCCATCTGTTGTGCTTCTTGGGATTCAAGATTTTTTTCTTCAGTTGCCTCTGGATCATTAGCAACCTTCTGATCTTGGTTTATGGTTTCCTTCATTTTTTCCTTGTTGTTTTCATCGAATAAGTTCATCTTCTCAATTACCTCCTTGATGATCCAATCAGGAGTAGAAGCGCCGGCAGTAATACCCACTACATCCTGTGGATCAAAAACACTAAAATCAATATCATTAGCTGTTTCAATAGCATATGTTTTTTCACAGTATGATTTGCATATATTATATAATTTTTTTGTATTGGAGCTGTTTCTGCCGCCAATGACTAGCATAACATCTACTGTCTTGGCGATAGATTCTGCTTCACTTTGACGCTGAGCTGTAGCATAGCAAATGGTATTAAATTCTTTTAAATCCTTTACTTTATGCTGCAGCTCTTTTACAAGCTCATCCCACCTACTTTGTGCTGTAGTTGTTTGCGCTACAACACAGGCCTTATCTAATTCAGGTAGCTTCTCCACATCCTCTATGTGGTTAACAATATAAGCCTGATTATTGCACCAACCTTTTATGCCTATAACCTCAGGATGTTTTTCTTCGCCTATTATAATAATATCATACCCATTATTATTATATTCTTCCACTAATTTATGAATGCGTTTCACATAGGGACAGGTAGCATCAATATACTCTAAACCTTTTGATTCAATTTGGTCATAAACTTCCTTTCCCACTCCGTGGGAGCGGATTACTAGCTTGCCTTCTGTAACATCTTCAACGGTCTCAGCAACTCTAACCCCCTTTTTATTAAGTTCCTCAACAACTGACGGATTATGAATAATTGGTCCTAAGGTATATATGGGGTGAGCTTGATTAAGATTTTCATATACAGAATCAACAGCGCGCCTAACTCCAAAACAAAAACCGGCATTGGGTGCTAAAATTATTTTCAAATAAATACCTCTTTTCTAAAGGGAAGTATCCCTACTTTATATTTTTCGCTATAATAAAATTAAATCCTTCTTTTTTTAGAAAAATATCATTTTTCAATCCTCTCAAAATCTAGACTTCCATTAATTTTCTTAGAGCACTTTCCATATCCCTGGACATACTGTCTAATAGCTCAGTACTGGACTTTTGAGAAAAATAGTGCTCTACATTCAAGGCCTCGCCTATTTTTATATTTATAGGACGAAATAGCTTATATTGTCCTTTTATAGCTATGGGTATTATTTTTGCTTTGGATCTATGTGCAATAGATGCTATGCCATGGGAAAAATGCTGTATTCCTCCCTGCCTATTTCTAGTTCCTTCAGGGAAAATACCAAATACTTTCCCTTCTTTTAATACTTGCAAAGAATTTTTTATGGCCGAAATATCCGCTGTTCCTCTTTTTACAGGAAAGGCTCCAAGCTTCTTTAGAATAAAGCTAAACAATGGGTTTTTGAAAAGCTCTACTTTAGCCATAAAATGTATTTTCCGAGGAAGGATACATCCTATTATGACAGGATCCAACACAGAAATATGATTAGAATAAACTATGGTTTTCCCAGATTCAGGGAAATTTTCTAGCCCTTCAACTTTAGGACGGTACAATAAAAAAACTATGGGACGAATTAGCCCTCTTATAATTTTATACAACATAGGATTGTTCCCCCTTATCTTTCGTGTAAGAAACTATTTATATGCCCTAAAATCTCTTCAGACACCTGTTCAATGGATTTATTAGTTGTATCTATAACAATGGCATCCTCTGCTTGCTTTAAAGGTGCAAAGCTACGATTTTTATCGTTATCATCTCTTTCTTTAATACTTTGCTTAATAGATTCTATACTCTCTTCTATCCCTTTTTCCTTCATTTCCTTCCATCTTCTTTTGGCTCTCTCTTCCAAAGAGGCAGTTAAGTAAAATTTAAGGGATGCATTGGGCAACACATAGGTCCCTATATCCCTACCATCCATAACCAAAGAGTTTTTCTTGGCTAATTCTCGCTGTATATCTACTAGTTTTAAACGAACTTCAGGTATAACAGCAACTTTGGAAGCAGCTTGAGATACCTCTGTTGTCCTTATTAGAGAAGTTACATCTTGATCATCCAATATTATCCTTTGCGTACCATTGACGTATTTTACCTGTAAGTCGGTTAGCTCTAAGGTAGATATAACCTCTTCATGATCGCTTAAATCTATATTTGATTTTAGCATTTTATATGCTATTGCCCTATACATGGCTCCCGTATCCAGATAGGGTATATTTAAAGCCTCGGATATTACCTTGGCAATAGTGCTTTTACCAGCACCTGCAGGACCATCAATAGCTATGGTCAAAACATCATCGGCCAAATCAGGCCTTAAAACTTTAGCTTTTTCTAAATAAACATGCTTTATCTCTCTAGGTTCAGGTACTTGAATGTGCATCAGCACCCTTATACATTTTTCTAGACTACCCTTTACATACATTTCCTGGCAGCAAAATAAGGGTACATCTACCATACCCATTTTACGGGCTGCCAGGGCTGGATACTGGGCATCAAGGTCCCTGGTGCCTGTAAATATAATACTTACTATATCCTCATAATGTATTTTATTCTTTTCAATAATAGTTTCTAGTAAGCTTGTAGTTCTCTCTAATATCTGATCAGCTGTATTTTCATCAACAGTAGTAGCTCCCCGTATTGCATACAAAAACAATTTCCCTTCCCCCTTATATTGCACGATGTCCAAGCCCTATAGCCACTTCGTTGAGGTGAAGTAGTCCTATGCCAAAAAATAAAGCTACGCTTACATGATCATGATATCTGGCAATGGCAATTTTACCTCCTACGCTTAAACCGATGGCTTTGGGCATGATCTGTGATACTGCTTCCCTTGTAGCACCAGCTACAGCACCCTCTTCTGCATGAGAGTCTTCAATTACACCCTCGCGTTTAGCAGCAACCACAGCTCTCTCAATGATTTTGTTTATGGAGTTAATAAAGTCTCCACCATAATCTACTGCCGCAGTTTTAATTCCATTTTTTAGACATTCTTCTTTTAAAGCATTTTCTTCACTGCGGCTTTTAGTTAAGCTCATTTGAATTGCGATTCTTGCTACTTCACGGCTTCCTAATAGATTCATATTTGCTCTCCTTTACCTAACTTT
>CALKWV010000076.1 GCA_938003915.1 uncultured Bacillota bacterium
ATACCTAAGGAAAAATTAGATTTACTAGTATCTAATCAGGCACAAGGGTATATACCCTTCCCACTAGATAATTGCATACTTGATTATATGGTTGTTGGAAAAAAAGAAACAAGAGATATAAAACAAGTTGAGATTTTACTAGCAGCAGCTCAGTTACCCATGATAGAGAGTTTTTACCAGTGTTTTAGTAAGGCTGGATTAATAATAGAAGATATAAAAATTTCTTCCCTTGCAATTTTAGATGTAATAAATAAGGAGAAAAATAAAGGTGTTGTAATTTTTATTGATATACCCAATAATTTAGCTAATCTTGTTATAAGTGTTGATGGAGCTCCCAAATTAGTTAGGCTTCTTAGAGTTAATCTTGCACAAGCAACCGGGATAGCTCCTGCTAGCACCACTTCCAAAATGGAATTATTGGATATAGTTCTTTCTACATGGAGTCAAATATTATATAACGAAATAAGATCCTCCATACAATATTTTCAAACATATGAGAATATAGATTTAATTGATAGGATTATATTAAGCGGCTGTGGCAGTCGGATTATAGGATTAGACAGAGCATTAGAAAATAGTATGGATATACCAGTGGAAATAATTAATCCTATGCAAAAAATTTGGACTAGTTCCAATTTATCTCTTCAGGAAGATGTTATAGATTATTCAGCATGCATTGGCTTAGCCCTTGCTAGTTTGGAGTGAATAGGAAATTGAATTCTATAAGTTTATTACCCAAATCTATAAAGTCGTCAAATAATAATAGATCTTATGTAGATAGGCTATTGATAATAATTGCTATAATCCTTATATTAGCATTATTTACATTATATATTGTCTTATTTATTCATACCAGAAAAATTAACCATAAACTTAGACTGCTTAAGGAACAAAGAAAGGCTATAGAAATATTTCTGGAAGATAAAAAAGATATATTAACAGCTAAAGATGAGATAAATAGACTTCAAGGGATTGTAGAAAAAGCCATAGGAAAGGTTCCAGACTGGTCAGCACTCTTTATTGATATAGACAAGTGTAAAACCGATGATATACACAATCGTAATGTAAAAGGAAGTTTTGATGATACCGAAGCGGTAATTATAATCAACGGTAATACAAACAGCCAGCAAAGCATTAAAACTTATATGGACAGGATAAGTGAACTAGCTACCGTTAGTGATGTAGAATTACGTTATATTAGACAAATTGATATGGAAGATACTACTCAATTAGAGTTTGAAATAATTATTTATATAATCCAAGAAAACTAATAGTACAAGATAGATGACAGATAAGGAGGGAAGGGACATGGAACTAGTATTGGCGATAAGAAAAATTTCGATTCCCTTCATTCTGCTTTTACTAATATTGATGACGCTAAACCAATGGCAAATTTTTAGTAAGGCACAAAGTGAGTTAGAAGAAGAAATAGCAGCCATAGACTCCTTAAAATTAAAACAAGAGACCATAAAAAATCTTACAGAAAATAAAAATTTATTAGCAGACAGTATAAATTCTTTACAGTACATGATCCCATCTAATAAAGAGCATTCAGATTTACTAGGTTATTTAAACTCTTTATTTATTAAACATAACATACAAATAAATTATTTGGAATTTAGCGACCATGTAGAGAAAGAGGACTTTAATGAAATTCCTATAAATATTTCATTAAAGGGACAGTATAATGAAGTTGTTAATTTACTCAATGAATTTAGAATGGGCAACAGACCTTTAAGGATAGATGAACTACATATAGATATAGGAGATGGCAGCTCTATAGTACACTGCGATATTCTTGCCTATGCATTTTTTAGAGAAACAGCTGAATAATTTGAACTCATTACGAGGTGTTTTAATTGAAAAATACGAGCAAAAGAAAACTATTAGGTGATTACCTAATTGAAGCCGGTATTATCAATGAACAGCAACTGGAAAAAGCCTTAGAGTATCAAAAAGAAATGCTTAAACAGGGAAATGTTGGCTTATTGGGCCAGACTTTAGTGGAACTTGGCTATTGTACTAGTAATGATATTATGTTGGCTCTAGCTATGAAAGATGGCGTTCCTTTTATGGTATTAGATGATAATATGATAGATGAAAAGGCAGCTTCATTACTTCCCTATGAAATAATGCTTAAATATAAGGCTGTGCCCATAGGTTTTGAAAATGAAAAACTATTAGTAGCAATGATGCATCCTACTGATATAATTGCCATTGATGATATTCATATATTAACAGGATACGACATACAGCCCATAATAATCCCAGATTTTCAGCTTGAAGCAGCACTAGAACAAGTAAAGTCAGGTATTTGGGGGAAGGTAGCACTGAATTTCGAACATAAGAACAATTATGACTCTGCAGAAAGCAGCGGCATACATGCAGAGACTGAGACTGATCAGGTAGAACAAATTATAAGTCCTGATATTGAAGTCATTGATGAAACAAAGGATAGACCGGCAGTGCAGCTTGCCAATGTAATTTTTAATCAAGCTGTAGAATCAAGGGCTAGCGATGTTCATATTGAACCCTTTGGAAACAGAACTCGTATTCGCTTTAGAATCGATGGTGTATTACATGAAATTATGAATCCACCAAAGAAGCTTCATGCCTCTTTGGTATCTAGAATAAAAGTTATGGCCAATATGGACATTGCTGAGCGGAGGATACCTCAAGATGGAAGGATTACTCTGCGGGTGCATTCTAAAACTATTGATGTTCGAGTTGCATCTTTGCCGACGGCTTATGGTGAAAAGTTAACTTTAAGGCTGTTAAACCGAAGTGAAAGACTTATTACATTACCAGAGTTAGGATTCCCCGAGGATCAACTTGATATCTTCTATAGGATTATTAATCTCCCCTATGGGTTCATCTTAGTCACTGGACCCACTGGAAGCGGAAAAAGTACAACCCTTTATGCAATTTTAACGCAGCTAAATTCTATTGATAAAAATATTGTAACCATTGAAGATCCCATTGAAAGGAGATTAGAGGGAATCAATCAATCTCAAGTTAATATAAAGGCCGGCATGACTTTTGCATCAGCCCTGCGTTCATTTTTGCGTAATGATCCCGACATCATGATGGTGGGTGAAATAAGAGACGTGGAAACAGCTAGAATTGCTATAGAATCAGCACTCACTGGCCATCTAGTACTATCAACCTTACATACCAATAGTGCTGCTGGTGCAATAACCCGTTTAAACGATATGGGTATCGAGCCTTTCTTAACCGCATCTGCATTAACAGGTGTTGTGGCACAAAGGCTTATTAGAGTTCTTTGCCCTCATTGCAAAGTGCCATACCTAGTAAGTAGATCAGAGATTTTAAAAAGTTGTCCTGATTTTCCTATAGAAGATGGTGAAGAGAAAATACAACTTTACCGAGCCAACTCATGTTATAGCTGTAATAACACTGGATATAGGGGGCGAATAGGAATATTTGAAGTTCTGCATATAAGTGAATCTATAAGAAAACTAATCCTCAACCGGGAGTCTGAACATCGTATAAATGAAGTAGCTAAAAAAGAAGGAATGATTACTATTAGGCAACACGGTCTTATGAAGGTGAAAGATGGAACCACTTCTATGGAAGAATTATTGAGGGTAATTGTATAGGTTAATTTATTAGTTAAGCGCTTCATCAACCTATAAGCGCCTAACTATAATAAATTAAATAAAAACATAAAAGAAAGGGGATAAGAATGCTTAAAAAATTTAAAAAAAATCAAAAAGGTTTCACATTAGTGGAACTAATGGTAGTTGTAGTTATAATTGGTATTTTGGTAGCTATAGCAGTACCTGTATACAGAAATGTACAGACTAACGCAGAAAAAAAAGCAAATGATGCAAACATAAGAATTATTGAAAGTGCTATCCAGATGTATCTGGCTGAGGGAGGTACACTTGATAAACTAGCTAAACAAGGCATAGATTTACTTGTGGAGCAGAAGTATCTCAAAGAAGTTCCAAAATATCCAGATAGTGAAGAGAAATATTCCATAGAAGTTAATAAGTCTGATGGAACTTATAAAATAATTGGACCAGTTTATGAATAAACGGAATCAAATTTGCCAGGAAAGGATACTTAATTTTATATAGAAAGAGGTCAAGTATTTATAGTATGTAGCTGAGGAGGGCTGTCATGAAGATCATAAAAGCACAAAAAGGGATGGCATTGGGGACAGTCCTCATTCTAGCTTCCATTTTAACCCTACTTGGTTTCACAATTTGGCACTACAGTAGTAGAGATATTTTGGGGGCTGAGAGGGCTGAAAAGAAAATGCAAGCCTATTATTTAGCTAAATCGGGAGCTGACGCTGTTGCTCAATATATTATCACAAATCCTGATAATATTGATATGTCTGCCTATGTGGAGTCATTAATAGATGCACCTGAATCTAATCCTATAAAACTAGATGAAGATACTCCAGGCCATTTTAATGTTAAAGTGGACAGGGATAAGGATAACAGCCTTGTTATAACCGCTACTGGAACTGTAGATAGTATAAAAGAATCAGTTCAAATAAAGCTACATCAAAGGCAAAATATTCCTGAAATAGATGTAGCCTTATTTGCAAATAGCAATATAAATATGGGACAATCAGGAAGCTCCAAGATAATTGGCGATGTAGCTACAAACGCAGAGCAACCGGGAAGTATTTATTTTCCCTGGAGTGCATATATAAAAGGAAACCTATTCATTGGACCAAATGGTAACATTGATAAAGTAATAACGGGAGCTAGACCAAATCCAAAGGATAACGTAGAAGGTGAAATTCACAAACTGGAAGCTATAAGAAATTATGAATTACCCGACTTCCCAGATTTTCCTTCAAACCTTACTAATAGAGGAGCATTTGAAGCTGGCTGGAACCCCTCACCCCCATATCATATTTATCATGATGGTCGCTATTCTAAAATTACCGTTCTCAGCGAATTGGTAGTTCATATAGGAGATCAGGATAGAATTATAGTTACTGATGATCTTATCGTAGAAGGAGCAGGTAAAATCACTCTAAACAAGACGGGTAAGGGAAAACTATATTTGTATGTTGGAAATGAGTTTAAAATTTTGAATAGCGGTACCATAAATAATAGGGGACAAGCTAGCGATGTTATACTTTATTTTAAGGGTAGCGGAACTATAAATTTAGGCGGCAATACCAAATTTGTGGGCTGTGTGCATTTAGAAAATGCAAATTTAATAATAGCAAACAGTGGAGGTATTACGGGACATATTATCACTGGAGGAAATCATATAGAAATATCAGGAGCTGCCAGTGCACATGTAAGAGCCATTTATGCTCCTAATGCCCATGTTAAGATGAAAGGAAGCGGTAGCTTGACCGGAGCCTTAATATGCAAATCTTTTGAAGCAGAAGGAAATAGTACTTTGACTTTTGATAATTCTATTACAGATACTTTTCCAGATATGTTAGAAGAGGGAGCTAGTGGTGGTGTTTCTTATGAAAAAGGGCTTTGGCAATGAAACAAATAATGAAGGTTTTACACTAGTTGAAGTGTTAATAGCTCTTGCTATATTATTAGTTATAAGTTTTGCATTGTTGGCTTTGTTTGCAAATAGTTATAGAAACATTGAAATATCGGGACAGAAAAATAAAGAACTCTATATAATCCAGCAAAAATTAGAACAACCTATTAACTCAGACAAAACATCTATAGAAAAAAACCTAACTATTTCATTTCCAGGGGTGGAGCAGCCTATAAAAATGCCAGGGCGAATTCATAGGGAAAAGGCAAAAATCCAAGATAAAGAAATATCCATTTCTGTTTTTATACCTGATCAATATTAAATTAATCTTATAAATCTGATAGGCTGTGAATTAAAAAGACGGAGAACATCTATGAATACTTTAATCTCGCGTTTGAAACTCAATAGCATTTTAGAAACTAGGGGTTTGACCTTGATAGAAATTCTTATAACCCTAGCTTTGCTAGGGATAATTTTAGTGCCTTTTTTTTCTTTTTATATTTTTGGTACTAACACATATGAAGCTGCAGAGAAAAAATCTAATATACAGAATGATGTCCTTTTGGCTGCTGAATTTATAACTACAGAACTTAGAACAGCTACGGCTATATATTTGGATAAAGCTTCTAACGATAACAAGGACCTATACAATAGTAGTATAGGCTTAAAGAAGGGATGTATTGAGTATCATTATAACAATAAAAGTAAGCTTATAACCAACCCAAATATTGTGAAATTAAGCTTTACATTGAAAAGAAACTCAAATATATTAGAATTCCATATTGTTGGCGGAGAAGGTAAAGAGCAGTATAACATAGATTCTAAAGTGACACTTCTTAACCTTAAAACCCTTCCTGAGCAAGATTATTCTGGTATCTGGGTACATTATTACAATCCATCTTTAGAATAAGTTTGCCTACCTTATACCAAAAGTGTTATTTTTAAAAATTTATGTTGAAATTTTATATAATTTCCTATATAATGTAAAACAAATCATAATAAATACACCATTTGCTTTAATATTAAAGTTTATATTAGAGGGAGTGGTGTAAAATACCCAAATTCAAATATAATGCTATAGGTATTAACGGGCAAGAAATTGAAGGTGTTTTGGAAGCTAATGATAGAAAAGAAGTTGTAAACCAATTAAGGCAAAGGCAACTTTATCCAACATCTATAAGATGTATTAAAATGTCAAGAGATCTTAATAGTTTACATATATTGAATAACATTTCTTCAAAGGACCTATCTATTTTTTGCAAACACTATGCTTCAATGTTGAAAGCAGGAGTTTCTCCGATTCAAGGATTGCAGATAATTATTAATCAAATTAGTAATTCATCATTAAAAGCCTCCTTGAAAAAGATCTATACTTTAGTTCAAGAAGGATTTTCTTTGTCACAAGCTATGAAACAGGACAATAATTTTCCTATACTTCTAATTAGAACTATCGAGGCCGGAGAATTGAGTGGTACTTTAGATATCTCATTTGATAGAATGGCTGATTATTTCGAAAAGCAATACAAGATTAAACAAAAGATTGGTAAAGCACTAGCATATCCTATCTTTCTAACCATTACATCAATATTAATAGTTTATTTTCTCATGCGTGTGGTTATACCTCAATTTGTTACTCTTTTTGATAATGCACAGGCTGAACTTCCTATATATACGCGAGTTCTTTTAAGATTAAGCCATTTTTTCACAAATAACTCCATCTTATTTCTTTTATTTCTACCTACTATCTACTTAATAGGTAGACTTGCCTTACATAATAAAAATGTACGTTTTATTCTAGATAACATTATGCTAAAAATACCTTACATAGGAAATCTTGTTAAAAAGATTATAGCTGCTCGGTTTAATCGTACAGTGGCAATACTCATATCAACAGGTGTATCAATTGCCCATACCTTAGCTATATCATCAAAAGTAACAAATAATGAGTTTATCAATAAAAAGCTGACTAACACAGTAAATATGATACAACAAGGTGAAAGCTTATCAAAGGCTTTAAGTTCATTAGCAATCTTTCCAGCAGAAATTATTAACTTCATAGCAATAGGTGAAGAAAGTGGTCAAGTTGAGGAAATGATGAATAAAGTTGCGGATTTATGCGAAATGGAAGCTGAAGCTGCTATAGATAGGTTTATAGTTCTGCTAGAACCTATATCAGTTCTCATTATAGGAGGCATAGTGGCTTTTATAGTTATATCTATAATTTTGCCCATGTTTGAAATGTATGCTTTCTTAGGCTGAAGGGAGATTATCATGATCATGATATTAATCATAATCTTATTTTCAACTCTATTAGCAAGTTTTTATAATGTCTGCATCCATAGAATACTTACTAATGAATCAATCGTATTTCCTTCTTCCTATTGTCCTAATTGCCGGCATCCTTTAAAAATTTTAGACTTAATGCCAATACTAAGTTATATTTTTCTATTAGGCAGATGTAGGTATTGCAAGAGTAAGATTTCTCCAAGATATCTCATTGTTGAGCTTATTACACCCATACTTGCATTGCTGTTATATAGTAAGTACGCTTTTACTTGGCAATTTATTAGCTATTTCATTTTAGTAAGTATCTTAATTATTGTATCTTTTACAGATATAGAACAACAAATAATACCGAATATAATGATTTTAATAGGTTTTATATTCGGTTTAACCTTTAGCTTAACTGGAGTAACAATCAAGTTTATAGACGCTATTCTGGGATTTATAGTTGGATCAGGAAGCTTATTGATTATAACCTTAATTTCATTACTAGTTTTAGGAAAAGAAGGAATGGGAGGAGGAGATATTAAGCTCTTAGGTACTATTGGATTATTTATGGGATGGAAAATGACCTTACTAACATTTTTATTTTCTCTATATATAGGAGGCATTTTTTCTATTCTGTTGCTACTGTTAAAAATAAAAAAAAGAGGAGATTATATTCCTTTTGGTCCTTTTATATCATTAGCAACCCTAATCACCCTTTTATGGGGAAAAGACATAGCTAGCTGGTATATAATAAGTTTCCTATAGGTGGTTAGTTGTTATGATAGAAGAAAAAGGACTTACACTAATAGAGTTAATTTGTGCCATTGCTATATTAGGTATATTATTGGTTGTTGCTGTTCCCAGTATTACAGATTCAATAGACAAATGGATTTTGGAATCTACAGCTAGGCAGATTGTAGAAGATATTCGTTGGACACAGCATCTAGCTATAACCAAGGGAGTAACCCATAATTTTGACCTTAATATTACAAACAGATCATATAGAATAAGAAGCGCTGTTATTCAAGAACCAACTATAAAGAGTGTAAAGTTTAATTCAACAATTGCAAATATTAGTAGTTCCTTTAGAAATCATGGTTCTTATAAGAGGCTTTCTTTTGCAACTACAGGCAATCCGTCTCAAACTGGCAGTATCGTTTTAACATCAAAAAAAGGTAGAGAATTAACTATAACAGTAGCAGTTGGAACAGGGAGGGTGACCATTAAATATTGAGTAAAAATAAAGGGGTATCATTAGTTGAAGTTCTTGTTTCCATTTTTATTTTAGCAATAATAATAGGCCCTTTTACTGGAATGTTTCTCCAATCTACAAAAGTACGGGAATTTACGTCTAAGCAGCTTAAAGTAATATATTCAGTGCGAAATGAAATGGAAACTCTAATGTCAAAAAACTCTTTGGCGGCCTATGATCATTGTGGAATAAAAAAGATAAATGATTTCTTTATTCGAACATCAATTAAGCCTTATTCTGTTAAGACTGGTTCTAATTGTTTTTATATCATTGTTAAGAATATAGGGAATTTAAGAGATGAGATATTGATTTTCACTCCCAATGAGTACCAATCAGTTTTACTAGCACATGATAGCAATACTTTTAAAATAGAAATCGATATTAAAAACACGTATTATAATTTAAATTTTGGGAATCGAATCATAACAGGCAGCCTTGATTCTTCTCATAAAAGTGATATATACATCAATTTAATAGAAAAGCAATCTAGTAATAATATTATTTTTCATATAACTGGAAATGCCTATATAACTATATATCCAGGAAACAACAAAAATTGGACTTTGTTCTCTGACAATGAATATACAATATTCGATAAATGCTTTTATAGAGATTATTCAATTTTTAGCGCTAAGATAGAAGCATTTGAGGATATTAATCTAGAACATTCCATATTTGAAATACAGAATATTATAAGACTAAAAAATTAATATGCTTTGAAAGGATGTATTACTTTGGGACATTTATTACCAACAAAAAAATCATTTTTGACATGCAAGAACTTTTACCAATCAAAAAAGGGCATTGCTTTAACTGAGCTTATTATATATGCCAGTCTCATTCTTATAGTGTTTTTCTTAGGTTATTCTATATATCTATTTGGCATACAAGGTTACATAAATAATGTTTCATCTATAGAAAATCAGTCTAATGTTCGTATAGCTATGGAACATATAACTTACCATATTAGAAGGTCTAATTCAGTTTATATTAAGGAAAATAGTTTAATAGTAGGAGATGAAAGCTATAGCTTATCAGATAATATATTGATGAATAAAAACAATCAGTTGGCAACAGGTATATCCGAGTTTTTCTTTGACAAACCTAGTCCTTCTTTAGTGTATGTTAAAATCTCTAGCATTCCAAATAAAAACAAGCAAAAGTTTTCCCTAGAGGCTTATTTTCATATAATGAACTAGCTCCTTTTTTAATTACTTAAATTTAATAAAAAGGAGATTAGTCTTGATATGAATGGTTCAAAAGGTTCTGCTATAATTATAGTTCTTTTAGTGTTAATAGTTGTATCGGTATTGGGTATAACTTTGCTAAACATGGATCACATCCATTTAAAAATTTTGTCTGCGGACAAGCTCTACCAAGCAGCTTATTACTTTGCAGAAGCAGGTTTAACACAACAGATAGAAATTATATGTAACAATATGGAAAGTCTATATAAGGATCCGACAATTAAAAGCCGGCACTCTTTTCTTGCCAAATTACTAGAGACTCCCATAAATCCTCCTGAATTTAAGGATTATTTAGGAAGAAAGGTTAAAATCAACATAACTTATAAAATAAATAGTAACGTTAATGGAAAAGATCAATTAATTCTGGTATCTACCTGTAGCATCGGTGATATAAGACGGTCAATAAAGGCTACTATACATGTTCTTTGGAGGGATCCTAAGGATCCGGACTTTGAATTAGACCATTCATGTTTTTATATAGCAGAATGGGGAGAGACTAGATAATTTATCTGGAGGTATTTGACGTGGTTATTAAGTCCAAAGTGTCTTTAGGATTAGATATAGATTCTCACAAGATCAAACTTATTAGAATGAATAATAATTCAATCTGCAACAAATGGATTATAGAATCAATACCTAATGGTCTAATAACTAGGGATAGGATTCTTTCCGAAGATTTACTGGGACAACACATAAGAGAAATAATTAGATTATACAAGATTAGAGAAAAAAGATGTGCCTTGTGCCTACCTGCTCATCACGTAACCATAAAAGGTATCACTCTCCCAAAAATGCAAAAAGAAATACTAATGGAGAACATTCTTTATGACATAAGAGAATATTTGCCCTTAGAATTAGACAATTATACTATAGACTACAGGATAATGAATACGACAACTATCAATGATATAGAATATTGGGATATCTTGGTAGTAGTTGTTTTAAAAGAAGTAATCTCTTCTTATATTAGAGTATTAAAAAAGGCTGGCTTAAAACCTATATTCTTAGATATTCCATTTAATTGCATGCAAAAACTTCTCATAAAATTTTCTGATAATAGCAAACAAAAGATATTAAAAAGTGGAAACCTATGTTTAGTTGATCTAGGGCACTATTATAATGAGATTATCATTGTACAGAAGGGAATATATTTTGCAAACAGAACCGTAGCAAATGAAGAAGAAAAAACAGATTTATCTCAAATAAGAGATGAAATCTTGGGGATAATTAGATACTTCAATAATCAAGCATCTTCTAACAATCAATTGGATCATATAATCATATTTGGAGAAGAAGCAAGCTGGGAGTTATTGGAGTTGCTTAAACAAGATTTGAAATTAGGTGTATCTTTATGGACGGATTGGGTTAATTTTAATAATTTATTTTCTGATTATTATCCCGTTAAAAGAATTATATCACTGAGCAAGGCTATTGGTGCTACTATAAGGAGAATTGCCCTATGAAGTTAGATATAAACCTAATGGCAGACCGTAAAATGCATGGAAATCATCTAACAATAACAGCACTTATATTATTTATTATAATTATTTTATTTGCTTTTGTATTACCTATTAAATATAGAAATAGTCTTGTATCAGAAAAAGAAAAAACAAACCAAGAATTAGTATACATAAATAAAACAAATTCTGAATATCTCCATCTAAAAAATCAATTAGCAAGTTTGTCAAAACGTATAGAAATTAATGACCAAATAGAGGCCAGGAAAAAAGATTTTTATAATATTTTAGAAATAGTTGATGATTCAATTACTCGGGAAATCCAACTTTCCCATATAAGCATTAATGGAACAGTATTAACTATTCAAGGTTTTGCTCCTAATGATAAAACCATAGCTAATTTCATCCTAAAATTACAAGACAACCAATTAATAAAGGCAGTTAACATACAGGAAATTTTCTTAGACAAAGACAGGCAAAGTCGTAATTTCTCTATTGAATGTGTGACACAGCTTCCAGTTCCTTATATAGAAGATCTTTCCATTGAGGAGGAAGAGGAAGTTGAAGATTTCAACTAGGGAAAAAGCATTGATATCCATAACTTTAGTAGTGATTTTTGTAATACTATATTTTAACTTGTTCTTCAAAAAAATCCACCATGAAATTACCACAATGAAAAATCAAATCCAGAAAAATAAGGAAGACATAGAAGCAGCTTTATATTCTACACCTCAAATAGATGAATTAAAAAACAAATTATTAGAACTAAGGAGCCAATCTGACCAGATTCTACAAGTAGTTGATACTAACAAGGTTAGCTCCCAGATTATTATCTTTATGGAAGAAGCTATTGGAGGATTAGGATTAGGGACCAAGATAAAATTCATGGATACGCAGGAACAGAAAGAATATAAAATTATAACCATTACCCTTAATTTTGAGACTAGTTATGACAATATTAAAAAAATTATCTTTAACCTAGAAAAGGCACCCTGGCCTCTTATAATTGATGATATAAAAATAAATAAAAAACAATCGGATTTAATAAACTCAGCCTTTGATTGGGATGTAGAGGCAGTATTACATTTTCTAATCTTCCGTCACGATGAATATAGCTAATATGCCATTTACATAATTTAGATTAATACTATGGATTTATAGCTACAAATGTTATAATCATAGAAATAGAAAATTCAAATTTTGTACATAAGCATCAATAAAATTCAGGTTAGGTGATGTGATTAATAATGGACAATATAATACTAGTAGGCTTCATGGGAGTGGGTAAATCCACCATTGGAAGTGAGCTAGCCAAAAAAATATCCTATAAATTTTTAGATTCGGATAATAAAATTGAGGAAAGAGCTGGCATGAGTATACCGGATATTTTCCGTATCTATGGCGAAAAATATTTTAGAAGATTAGAATTTGAAATAATAAAGGATATAGTGAATATGTCAGGTATTGTATTGGCCACCGGCGGAGGAGCAGTGATGAATAAACAGCTCTTTGAGATGTTGATGTCAAAGGGGACAGTTATTCATTTAGATGCTTCCCTATCAACTTTATATGATAGGCTTAAGGATTCAAATAACCGTCCTATGCTAAATCATAGTAATTGCAAAAAAAGAATAGATGAGCTCTACAGTCTTAGAAGGCCTGTATATATGAAAGCTCATCATACTATAAACACTGATGGTAAAAAGATAGAGGACATAGTGGATGAAATTGCAGAAATTATTATTGGAAGGGAAGAAGACAAGCGTTGAATTTCAATAACGGTATTCGATTTGGCCCCTCAGGTAATAGCGAATCCTTCTATAAACAAGGGCATAAGAGTAGCGTTGAAATGCCCAAATGGTTACATTATATGGGGTTAAACGCCTATGAGTATTCATTAACTCGAGGTATTAATATAAAAGAGGAAACGGCAAGATTAATTGGAAAAGAAGCTAAAAAATATGATATAGCAGTAAGCGTTCATGCACCATATTATATAAATCTTGCTTCACCTGAGAAGGAGAAAACAGAAAAGTCTATAAAGTATATTTTAGACTCCCTTGAAGTAGCTACATGGCTTGGAGCAAAAAAGGTGGTTTTTCATCCGGGTTCCTGTGCAAAAATTAGCAGAAAGGAAGCTAATGAAAATGTGATAAAAATGTTGGAACAGCTAATAGCCCAAGCCAGGGATTATCTTAAAAATGGTATGTTTTTATGTCCAGAAACGATGGGAAAATTAAATCAGATTGGTACATTAGATGAGATTTTATTCTTTTGTTCTCTACACGATAACATCATACCTACTTTAGATTTTGGACATATACATGCAAGGGGATTAGGGGCTATTAATAGCAAAGAAGATTATGAAGAAATCATAAATAGGGTAGAAAATGCTATTGGCAATGAGAGAACCAAATATTTTCATTCTCATTTTAGCCGTATTGAATTCACCGAAGGTGGTGAAAAAAAACACTGGACTATTTCTGATACACAATATGGACCAGAATTTTCCTATTTAGCTGAAGTAATAATTGAAAGAAATCTTACTCCAACAATTATTTGTGAGTCCAGAGGAGTTATGGCTGAAGATGCCCTTAAGTTGAAGAATATATATCAAGAAAAAATTATACTATCCAATAATGGCAATATATGATAATATATATATGAAATTTTGAAAAGGAGTTATAATTAGAATGAAAATTCTAATTTTGAATGGTCCCAATTTAAATCTTTTAGGAGTTAGAGAACCGTCTATTTATGGTAAGTCTAACTTGGATGATCTAATTATGGATTTAGAAAATCGAGCCCAATCTTTAGGAGTGGAAATTTCTCATTTCCAGTCCAATAGCGAAGGAGCTTTAATAGACCAGATTCATAAAGCTAGAGAAAAATTTCATGGTATAATCTTCAATCCTGGAGCTTTCAGCCATTATAGCTATGCTTTGAGGGATGCTATATCCGCGGTTGAGCTCCCGGTTATTGAAGTACATATATCAAATATAAATGCTAGGGAGTCTTTTCGAAATTTGTCTGTTATAGCCCCTGTATGCCTTGGCCAAATAAGTGGCTTAGGATTAGAGGGATATGGACTTGCCCTAGAATATCTAGTAAAATATTTATCTAATTCAACTGCAAAATAATTGCAGCCATTAACTATTTTAAATTAATATGGATAGGAGATGAAAATTATGATTTCAGCAGGAGATTTTAGAAAAGGTATTACAATTGAACTTGATGGTCAAGTTTATACCATTGTAGATTTTCAACATGTTAAACCAGGTAAAGGGGCTGCCTTTGTAAGAACTAAGATAAAAAACATAGTAACTGGAAGTACTATAGAAAAAACTTTCAGCCCTACAGAAAAAGTACCTAGAGCTCATATAGAGACAAAGGAGATGCAATATCTTTACAATGATGGTAACCTATACTATTTTATGGACACAGAAACCTACGAGCAAATACCTCTAAATCAAGACCAAGTGGAAGATGCAATTAAATTTATTAAAGAAAATATGAATGTAACCATCAAGTTCTATAAGGGTGAGGCTTTTTCTGTAGAACCTCCCTTCTTTGTTGAGTTAGAGGTAACCCATACAGAACCTGGCTTTAAAGGGGACACAGCTACAGGAGGTAGTAAGCCCGCTACCCTTGAGACGGGTGCAGTAGTCCAAGTTCCTCTCTTTGTTAATGTGGGTGACATTATACGTATCGATACTAGAACTGGTGAGTATATGGAAAGAGTTTAAGGGGAATTATATTAGTGTTGACACACTATAAAGTAGAAAGAAGGGATAGTTTTGAATTATTTAATTGAACGAGTGGCCTACCTTAAAGGCTTGATGGATGGTTTAGGAATTAACGATAGTACCAATGAAGGAAAAATCCTTGTAAATATCGTTGATATTTTAGATGATATAGTTGATGAAATTATTGAACTACACGATTCTCGAGCTGAGCTAGATGAATACGTACAAACCATTGATGAAGACTTATCAACTGTAGAAGATGAATTATATGGGAATAATGATTATGATGAAGATGATGATTATGATGATATCCAGTATATTGAGGTAGAGTGTCCCCACTGTCATGAAATTGTTTATTTTTCTGACGATATTTTTGATGTGGAGGACGAGTTATTATGCCCAAATTGTAATAAGACAATATACGATGAAGAAGACAATAATGATAATGACGCAGATTAATTTTACATATTTAAACTCAGACCGGTTAAACACCGGTCTTTTTTTATATAAAAAATGGTTATAAACAACCCTTTACTATCATAGATATATTATACAAAAAGAAAGGACGAGTCCATATGATACAAAGGATAGAAAATAACCAAAGAAATACTTTACAACCAATATTAGATGCACTGCCAGATAATATAAGAAGGATGGTTTTATCCATAAATCCCACGATACTGGAAGCCTTAGAGGAAATACGAATCCGCCAAAATCGTCCCCTCATGGTATATAGCCGTGGAAGGGACTATTTTCTATGTATCAATGGAACAGCTGTTCCTCATTATCCAAAGAATGCCTACATCGTGACCAAAGAAGATATAAGGAGAATATTAGATTTAATCTCTAATTATTCTATTTATGCTTTTGAAGAAGAATTGCGTCATGGATATATAACACTACAAGGCGGATATCGTGTTGGGATATCTGGCAAGGTAGTATTAGGGAAGGAAGGAATTGTTACCTTTCAACATATAACTTCCTTCAATATAAGAATAGCCAGACAAATCATCAACATAGCAAATAAAATTTTGCCTTTTGTTATAGATAATGGTCAAGTGTTACACACTCTAATACTTTCCCCTCCCCAAATGGGGAAGACCACTTTATTGCGGGATCTATCCAGACAGCTTAGCAATGGTTTCCCTGGATTTAGAGGAGTGAAGGTAGGAATTGTGGATGAACGCTCTGAAATTGCAGGATGTTTTCAAGGAATACCTCAAAATGACGTAGGAGTCAGAACAGATATACTGGATGGATGTCCAAAAGCATTAGGCATAATTATGTTTATACGTTCCATGTCCCCTAACGTGATAATAACTGATGAAATTGGCAAACCCGAAGATGTTATAGCCATAGAAGATGCTTTAAATGCTGGAATTAAAATTATAACAACTGCCCACAGCTCTGACCTAGAAGATGCTCGTCAAAGACCTATTTTAAAATCCCTTTTAGACAAGAAAGTTTTTCAAAGAATATTGGTGCTAGGTAACAGTCTTGGGACAGGAACTTTAGAGAAAGTTTATGATGGAATTAATGGACAAATATTATTAGATCGTCCTATTAGATAGTTATAGAACAAAAGATTCTGGTTGGGAAGTGATAAGGTGTTTCTAAAAATAGCATCTAGCGTAGCAATTGTCGTATGCTGCACCCTTTTAGGAATGCATATGTCCTTTAGATATAAACAGAGAATATACAATATTAGAGTTTTACAAAGCATATTAGCTAATTTAGAAACAGAGATAGTTTATTACTCTACCTTTCTAACGCAGGCTATTAGAAATTCAATTAGAACATTGAATGGAGATTGGAAAATTTTTTTCATGGAAGTAGCAGATATTTTAGAAAATAAGCAGGAATATTCCCTTGATGACGCATGGAATAAATCTTTGAATAAAATACAAAAAAATCCGTATATAGGCAAAGCAGAGTTAGATATTATGTATCGATTTGGCTTACAGTTAGGCAGTAGCGATAGACAAAATCAACAGAAGTATTTTGAAATTGTACAAGAGCAACTAAAAATAGAAGAAGAAAATGCTAGGCAGCTTCACTTACGATATGGAAAAATGTACCGCAGCCTAGGCTTACTATTGGGTCTGGGTATAGCCATAATATTGTTCTAGTTTACGAATGGAGGAAACTAAGGTGAACATTGATATTATTTTTAAGATAGCTGCAATTGGTATTTTGGTAGCAGTGGTAAATCATGTGCTTATAAGGGCAGGTAGGGATGAAATAGCTATGCTAACTACCCTTACAGGTGTAGTGATTGTTCTTCTAATGGTAGTAAACCTGATTAATGATTTATTTAATAGCGTGAGAAGTATCTTTCGTCTATATTAAAACCACTTAGAAGGTGTTCTTATGGACATAGTTCAAATTGTTGGGATAGGCATTGTAGCTGCCATTCTTTCAATGATTATAAAACAGCATAAGCCTGAGATAGCTTTCCTTATAAGCATTGCAGCAGCTATATTTATATTTTTCATTATTGCTGATAAGCTCCCATATATTGTTAATGTGTTTAACGATATAATCAATAAAACTCAAATTGATACTGTTTTTATATCTACCTTAATAAAAATAATAGGTGTGGCATACATTACTGAATTCGGTTCTCAGATTTGCCGGGATATGGGAGAAAATAGTATAGCTTCAAAAATAGAGCTGGGTGGTAAAGTGATAATTATGATTTTAGGGTTGCCAATATTAACAGCTCTAACTGAAATAGTTTTAGAAATATTGCCATAAGGAGTTTCAACATATGAAGAATTTAGCCGTTATTGGTGTTATAGTAGTGTTAGTTCTAATTCCAACGAATGTGCTAAAAGCATCTACAACAGAGGAATTTCAGATTGATATAAGAGAAGAAATTCAAAAAATCGCAGAAGAACAATTGAATATATTAAACATAAATCAATGGAATGAATTTATTAAAAATGTAGATAATTATCAAGATAACTTATTAGCAAATATTAATATTAAGGAAATGATTATTAATCTGGTTACAGGCAACTATAAGTTTGACTGGAGAGAAATATATGAAAACTTTGGCAAGGCTTTTTTTGCAGAGATAAAGCTGAATTTAACACTTATGGCTAAAATTTTTGCTATAGCTATATTTACCGGTATATTGAGTAATTTTAAAACAAATTTTACTGACAGCACAGTAGGAGAGCTGGCCTGGATAGTATGTTACATTATGATAGTAGTATTGATAATACAGAGTATAACAGTAGTCCTCAATGTTGGAAAAAATACTATTGAACAAATGACATCATTTATGCAAATTCTTTTTCCTCCACTTTTAGCCCTTCTCATTGGTATGGGAGGCATAGCTTCATCGGGTGTTATGCAGCCAGCTACGGCATTGCTGACTGGAATCACTGGAGTATTCCTAAACAATGTTATGATACCATTGATTTTCTTATCCACAATTTTAGTTTTAGTCAGCAATATTAGTGAAAATATAAGTATAGAAAATCTAAGCAAGTTGACTAGAAATATTTGCTCCTGGGTATTAGGCATAGTATTTACAATCTTTATAGGAGTTCTTAGTGTCCAGGGGATAATGGCAGCATCCTTTGATGGGGTGTCTATTCGCACAACAAAATACGCCATTGAAACCTTCGTTCCAGTGGTAGGTAAAATGTTCTCTCAAACAGTAGATGTTGTTATTAACTCCTCCTTAATGTTAAAAAATGCAGTAGGTATAGTGGGATTAATGGTTGCTATATCCATATGCCTATATCCTATATTAAAGATTCTTTCATTAATAGCTGTTTATAAGTTATCCAGTGCTTTGTTAGAACCCATTAGCGATGAAAGAATAGTTAATTGTTTAAATGAAATAGGCGGTGTGTTAGTAATACTCCTTGTAACCTTATTAGGCATAGCTATATTGTTTTTTTTAACTATAGCATTATTAATGGGGTTAGGTAATATAACTGTAATGATGAGATAGAGGAGAATTTTAATGATAAACCAGTGGATTTCAAATATAGTAGCAGTGGTAATACTGGCAACATTGCTGGATATGGTTCTCCCTAATGGAAACCTAAAAAAATATACCAAATTTTTTATTGGACTTATTACTATTTTAGTAATTTTACAACCCATTATAAAGCTAACAGGTAATTACCCCCAGTTTATAAAAAACTTGTGGACTAAACAACTAGATGCGGAATTACAAACTATGAATGTTCAAAGCAAAGCTTTGGAAATAAATCAGGAAAAATACTTAATGGAACTATATAAAAATAGATTAGAAGAAGATGTGGTTAGTAGGGTAAAAAGGTATATACCAAATCTAGATGTTTCAGCAAATGTTACATTAGATAATGTCCAGGATCAAGATACGTTTCTACTAAGTCAAATTGATATTACCATAGGATCTTCTAATTCCTTGAAAATAAAACCTGTAGAGATAAATATTGGCGATAAGTTTCCGACAGAAAAAGAAGTATTATCTCACTTAAATTTTGAAGATATAAATATTGATTTTGAAACCATCAAAGAGCATTTATCTACTACTTATGAAATTGATAAATCAAGAATATACATAAATAAGAGATAGCAATACCTATGATAAGGAGGACACTATGGAAAATAAAAAAACACTAAAAGATCTAATATCACGGTTTAGGGAAATCAAAAATATTGAGTTAATACTGGCTATTCTTGTAATTTCTATTGTAGTAAGTATCTATGCTTCTACATTGAATAAAGAACCTAGTTCTAATCAACAAAATGAATATCATCAGGATAGCGATAAAACTGATCTTCATTGGATAGATAATAATACATCTTATGAGAATCGAGATGAAAAAAGATTAAAGGAAATATTATCGGCTATTAAAGGGGCAGGGCAAGTAGAGGTTATGATAACTTATAGTTCCGGAAAAGAGATAATACCAGCAATGAATACAGTAGAATCAACAACCATTACCGAAGAAGAGGACAATAGTGGAGGTACAAGAAGAATAAATCAAACGGATAAAAATTTCCATCCTTCAACCTATAATGATTCAGAAGGGACAAAGCCCATTATTCTAAAGGAGGTGGAGCCAGAAATAAAAGGAGTAATAGTTATCGCCCAAGGAGCCGAAGATATTCGGGTAAAAATGGAACTTATGCGGGCTGTACAGGTTGCATTAGGTGTTAAGCCCAATCAAGTAGAAGTTTTCCCGATGGAACAAAGAAATTAGGGAGGGGATAAATATGATTACGGTAAAAAGAAAAAATTTAGTTTTGGCTATGTTGGTAGTTCTTCTCGTTATAACGGGATATTTGAACTTTGTATACAATCAAAATGCTATTAAAGAGCAAGAAAATGCAAATTTCCTAGATAATGACAACCAAAAACCAGCTGTAACGGTAAATGATGCATTGGAAGGAAAAGATAGCAGTGAAGATGTGGATTCATCATCAGATGTTGTAAGTACGTCTAGTAGTGGAGGCTTTTTCGTAGAGTATCGTTTTGAAAGAGAGAATACAAGAAAGAAAGAAATAGACTGGATAAAAGAAATTGTTGATAATCCCAATTCTGACCCTCAAACTAAAAATCAAGCCCAGCAACAACTCTTAGAAATTACATCCAATATGGAAAAAGAATTGAATATAGAAGGTCTTTTGAAAGCAAAAGGATTTAATGATTCCATTGTTATATTTAACCAGGACTATGTAAGCGTTATAGTTGATAAACAGGAATTAGCTCCTGAAGAAGTAGCCCAAATTTTAGATATAGTTAAACGGGAATCTGGTAAGGAGGCAGATAGTATAAAAATCATCCCTACTAGCCAATAAAATTTTATTACTTTATTAACACTGAGAACTATAGATATTTTCCATGTATTTATAGTTCTCATTTTATTTATTATTGATATTGATGTATTATATAAAAATAATCTTTTTATTCTCATAGTAAGGTTAATATTCTATCAAAATGTCTTCCTTTTAGCTATATAATTATAAGAAAGCCAGGATTTATTTAGCTTGACATGACACTAAAAAAAGGATAAAATTAATTTAACATGCTATTGTGTATGGATGTTTACATCCATACAGTCAACTAAGTTAGTTCATAATAAAAAAATTGATTGTAAGCTTAGTTGATTATAAAAATAGTGAATTGATCAATAAAAGGGATTGTAGAAGCCCACTTATCCTATGAGCCGAGTAATATGCCCGGCTTGACTTTTATAATCAGAAAATGAGGAGGTGTCCCTATCTAGTGCTAAAAATACTACTACAGGTATTTGTCCTGGTAGTAGTGGCTATTGGGGGAGTGGCGCTCGGATACAATTATCGTAAACGGATAGCCGAAGGCAAAATATCCAGTGCAGAAGAAGCTGCCAAGAGAATTGTAGAAGAAGCCAAAAAGCAAGCTGAAGCGACGCAACGCGAAGCTATACTAGAAGCAAAGGAAGAAATACACAAACTGCGAAACGAATTTGACAGAGAAATTAGAGAAAGACGAAATGAAATACAGCGAGTTGAGCGTAGAATTCAACAAAAAGAAGAGAATTTAGATAGAAAGATGGATTCTTTAGAATCAAAAGAAGAATCTCTTAATAAAAGAAAAAAAGAGATTGAAAAACTTGAACAAGAAATTGAATCCATACACAAGCAACAGCTGAGTGAACTGGAAAGAATTTCAGAAATGACAAAAGATCAGGCCCGTGAAACTCTATTAGAAAGTGTTGAAAGAGAATTATCTCACGAAATGGCCGTTAAGATACGTGAATATGAGAATATGGCAAAAGAAGAGGCCGAAAAAAGAGCCCGATCAATTATTGCTTTGGCCATACAAAAGTCAGCAGCTGATCATGTGGCTGAAGCCACTGTATCAGTGGTAGAACTGCCAAACGATGAAATGAAGGGGCGAATTATTGGTAGAGAAGGACGTAATATTCGCACCTTAGAGACTGCTACTGGAATAGACCTAATAATTGATGATACTCCAGAAGCAGTTATCCTGTCAGGTTTTGATCCTATACGAAGAGAGATAGCTAGAATTTCATTAGAAAAATTGATTTTAGATGGCAGAATTCACCCCACTCGAATTGAAGAAATGGTGGAAAAGGCTAAAAAAGAAGTAGAAACACAGATACGCGAGGCGGGGGAACAAGCCGTCTTCGAGGTTGGAATTCATGGAATCCATCCAGAACTTATAAAACTACTTGGAAGATTGAAATATCGGACCAGTTATGGGCAAAATGTATTGAGACATTCTATTGAAGTCGCTCATCTTGCTAGTATTATGGCTGCTGAATTAGGCGCAGACATAAAATTAGCTAAGCGAGCTGGTTTGCTACATGATATTGGTAAGGCGGTAGACCACGAAGTTGAAGGATCCCATACACAAATTGGTGCTGATCTTGCTAGAAAGTATAAAGAAAGCCCCGAAGTTGTGCATGCAATCTTAGCACACCATGGCGATATAGAAGCTACATCTGTAGAAGCTGTATTAGTTCAAGCCGCTGATGCCATATCGGCAGCAAGGCCAGGCGCAAGGCGCGAAACTTTAGAAGCTTATATCAAGCGCTTAGAAAAGCTAGAAGAAATAGCAAATTCCTTCGCAGGAGTAGAAAAATCCTTTGCAATTCAGGCAGGTCGTGAGTTAAGAATTATAGTTAAGCCTGATAAAGTTAGCGATGATCAGGCCGTCCTAATGGCTAGAGATATTGTAAAAGCTGTAGAAAGAGAATTAGAATATCCAGGACAAATAAAGATTAATGTAATTAGAGAAACTAGAGCTGTTGAATATGCAAAATAAGGTGTAGCACTGCTACACCTTTTTTGTTTATTTCTAATCTGAAAATCAATTGACTAATATATAGAAAATTCTTTATAATATAAATAGAAAAAGTTTTAAAAAAGAGGATTTTTTTTATCGATGTAGAATATTAATAATAAATACCAATGATAGGGGGTCAAATCGTGGAAGTATTAAAAGTATCAGCAAAATCTAGTCCTAATTCAGTAGCTGGGGCACTGGCTGGAGTGCTTAGAGAGCACGGCTCAGCCGAATTGCAAGCCATTGGCGCAGGAGCGTTAAATCAGGCAATAAAAGCAGTGGCCATAGCAAGAGGATTTGTTGCTCCTGGAGGAATGGATTTAGTATGTATCCCGGCTTTCACTGATATTGTTATTGACGGTGAAGAGAGAACAGCAATGAAGCTAATAGTTGAACCCCGCTAAACCTACCAATAAAAGGTAGGTTTTTTCTAGGTCTAAATTTCTATTAATCTTAGTTGAAAGAGTGATTATATGGAAAAATTCAAAATAATAGATGGCCATTGCGATACATTAACTAATCTGTTAGACAGACCTTCAACCATAGACGATCCGAAAAATCATGTAAATTTTGAAAAACTAATCAAAGGCTGCGTACATATTCAGTTTTTTGCTGCATGGATAGGTTCCAAGCAAAAATACGGTCCTCCTCTTCAAAGAGGTCTTAAATTAATAGATAAATTCAATACCATGTTAGCAAAAGACTCTAGAATTGTTCCCATACTACAATGGAAAGATATTAATAAGATTAAGGACAATCAAATAGGAGCCTTATTAACTGTTGAATGCGGAAGTATATTGGAAGGAGAGCTTGCAAATCTAAGAATTCTTCATAAGTTGGGAGTAAGGCTAATGACCCTAACCTGGAATTATCGTAATGAAATATGCGATGGTATTATGGAAACAAACAGTAAAAGTGGTTTATCTAATTTTGGTATATCAGTAGTTCAAGAAATGAATAGGTTAAATATGATTATTGATGTATCTCATATTTCAGTTTCAGGTTTTTGGGATGTAATTGAGCATTCAAAGGCACCAATTATAGCTTCCCATTCAAATGCAAAAGCATTATGCTCTCATGTTAGAAATTTAGATAATGAACAAATACAAGCTATATCAAAAGTTAAAGGCCTCATAGGTATTAATCTCTATCCGCCTTTTTTATCTAAAAATAGTTGTGGAGTAGATGATATTATTAGACATATCGAATATATAGCTGGGCTAGGAGGAGTAGATATAGTAGGGTTTGGTTCTGATTTTGATGGTATTGATAAGTTGCCTGAAGGTATAAATGGTCCACAAGATTTTCCTAAAATTATTAATAGACTTTTGCAACTTAATTATTCAGAGAATGACGTTAAAAAAATATGTTCAGAGAATTATTTGAGGATTATAAAAACTGTACTTAAGTAAATAATAAATTTAGCATTTTGAACTAGGGAGAGAAGAATGAGTAACATTAAAAGTGTAGATTTACATAATCACACCACTGCTTCAGATGGTATCTTTACTCCAAAAGAATTAGTATATCATGCTAGCGCTAAAGGACTAGCTGCAATAGGAATAACAGATCACGATACTACAGACGGTATATGTGAGGCTAAAAAGGCAGGAAAAAACTATGGTATAGAAATAATTCCTGGTATTGAATTAAATGCTCAAGAAGACAATGTTGAGATACATATCCTAGGTTACTATATGGATTATAATTTACCTTGGTTTCAAGATATCCTTACCAAGATAAGGGATGCAAGATATTATAGAGCTGAAAAAATGGTAAACAATCTAGTTAATATTTTTGGTATGGATCTAGAGTTCGAGGACATAATACAGAAGGCGGGAGGCAAGCACAACATTGGTAGGACCCACATAGCAAGGGCAATGATAGATAAGGGAATAGTAAAAAGTGTATCGGAGGCCTTTGAAAAATATATAGGAGAAGGATGCAAAGCATATGTAAAAAGATATAAGCTAACTGTTTCCGAAGGGATTAATATCATAAAAGAAGCTGGCGGAGTGCCAGTCTTAGCTCATCCTGGGCTAATTGGTGATGATACCATAGTTGAGCGTATAATATCCTATGGAATACTTGGCATTGAAGCTTATCACAGCAAGCATACTTACCAGCAATCACAAAAATACGCTAAGCTGGCCGAAGCTAACGGACTAATAATAACAGGCGGCAGTGATTGTCACGGCGATGGCAGTCCCATGGTAGGCGATGTAACTATAACTTATAATACTATCAATGAACTTAGAAGGATTGCAAATTTATAATAGCAATCCTTCATTTTTATCATGGACTTATGGGAAAAACTGTGGTATAATTAGTTAAAAATGATGGGTTATGAACTATAACTTTCATTTTGGGAGGCATAGTAATGGAATTATCAAGGAAACATTCTGATATTACTGCGTCACTAACTTTAGAAATAGATGCAAAAGCTAAAAAAATGAAGGCACAGGGAATAGATGTAATAGGTTTTGGTGCCGGTGAGCCTGATTTTGATACACCTTCATTTATTATTGAGGCTGCAAAGGAAGCCCTTGACAAAGGGTATACTAAATATACACCTTCTTCCGGAATCATGGAATTGAAAGAAGCTATATGTGAAAAGCTAAAAAGGGACAATAATCTTGACTATGAACCCAATGAGATTCTTATATCAAATGGTGCTAAACATTCATTGTATAATATTTTTCAGGCAATATTAAACCCTGGAGATGAAGTTATAATACCTTCACCTTATTGGGTTAGTTATCCTGAAATGGTGAAGATGGCCGATGGAGTACCTGTATTTGTAAACACATTAGATGAACATGGTTTTCGTATTGATATTGAGCACCTAGAAAGAATCATTACAGATAAAACCAAGGCTTTAATAATCAATAGTCCTAATAATCCTTGTGGATGCGTTTATGACAGAGAACAGCTAGAAGCTATAGCAAAATTAGCAGTAGAGCAGGATTTTTTTGTTGTATCAGACGAAATATACGACGAATTATTGTATGATGGTGCTGAGCATATAAGCATTGCATCTCTTAACCCTGAAATAAAAGAGCGAACACTTTTGGTAAACGGAATGTCAAAGGCATATGCAATGACTGGATGGCGAATTGGCTATGCAGCAGGAAACAAAGAAATAATCCGTGTTATGTCTAACATCCAAAGTCATTCCACTTCTAATCCAAACTCTATTGCACAATATGCCAGTTTAGCCGCTTTAAAGGGTCCAAAAGATATAATCAAGGAAATGGTATGTACATTTGATGAAAGAAGAAAATTCATGGTTAATAGGATAAATAGTATAGATATGATTTCCTGTACCAGGCCTCAAGGAGCTTTCTATGTAATGTTGAATATTAAAAATGTAATTGGAAGAACTTATAATGGACGAATTATCAAGGGATCTTTAGATTTTACAGATGCACTATTAGAAGCTCAAAAGGTAGCTGTTGTGCCAGGTGTCGCTTTTGGAGCAGATGGATATGTAAGATTATCCTACGCTACTTCAAAGGAAAATATAGAAAAGGGGTTAAACCGCATAGAGAAATTTATAAAAGAGTTAAAATAAAAAGGCTTTGTGTAAAGCCTTTTTATTTTTAGTTAATCAGCAAAAAAGAGTGGATATAAATCTACCCACTCTTTTTCAATTGGCAGGGGAGACAGGACTCGAACCCGCAACCAATGGTTTTGGAGACCACTACTCTACCAATTGAGCTACTCCCCTACAAAGCCCTTTTTGTAGGCACCTATTATTATATGATAATTAAATAAATATGTCAACATATTTAGCAAAAAAATTTGCAGCAACTTCATTTTTGTATATGGTATAATCAACATATAAAATAAGAATGGGGATGGTAGGAATGTTTCAGGGGAATTTAGGTGTTATTGGAGCTGGTAATATGGCAACTTCTATTATAGAGGGAATACTAAAAAAAGGAGTAATTGCTCCCAATAATATATATGTCTATGATATTGATTCTACCAAACTTTCTTCAATAGCAAGCAAAACAGGGGTAGTTCCGGCAGCTAGCAATATAGATTTAATAAAAAACTGCAAAGTTTTTATTATAGCTGTCAAACCTCATGTCTACGACAGTTTATTAAATCAAATATCTGACCATATTACCAATGAACACTTACTTATATCCATTGCAGCTGGTATAACAACTGATTATATAAAACAAAAAATAGACAATAAATGTAAGGTTGTTAGAGTAATGCCCAATACTCCTGCCCTAGTAGGGGAGGGAATGACTGCTATATGCGTTAACAAAGATATAGATAATGAGCAAAGGGAAATAGTTAATTTAATATTTTCATCCCTGGGAAGGGTAGAGGAAGTAGAAGAATCTCTTATTGACGCTGCAACAGCTATTAGTGGAAGCAGCCCTGCCTATATCTATGTGCTGATAGAAGCACTTGCTGATGGAGGAGTACTCATGGGCTTACCTCGCCATCAAGCCTATAGAATGGCTGCACAATCGGTTTTAGGGGCAGCAAAAATGGTTCTAGAGTTGGAAGAGCACCCGGGCATTCTAAAGGACATGGTATGCTCTCCTGGGGGCACCACCATTGAAGCCATATACACTTTAGAACGAAATAACTTTAGGGGAAGTATTATGGAAGCAGTAAGAAACTGTACTTTGAAAGCCCAGCAACTAAATAATAAAAACAAACAATAATGTGAAAATATATAAATTAATATTAATTAAAGGATGAAGTGATAAATGGACAAATATGAGTGTTTCAATTCCATAAAGGAAATTTTAGAGTCAAAGGGATGTCACATAGATAATAAAAAGGAAATAAGTTATGGACTTCAATTTCAGATCACTTACCAGCAGCAAAAGGGAGTCTATCGAATATACCAAGGCAAAAAGGGTTTACGCTTAGATTCATCGCAAATTAAGGATAGCAGTTTTAGGCAATTTATTGACAACATAATAGAAGGATCATTTTTAATACCATCAAATAACCAAACTAAAAATCAAAATAAAGAACTATGTCATGACTATGATGGCAATGATATTATATCTCAAGATCCCCAACAAATAATCGGCATAGATGAATCAGGGAAAGGGGATTATTTTGGTCCTTTGGTTATTGCTGGGGTTTACGTTGATGAAAAAACCAGCACAATATTAAAGAAAGCAGGAGTCACCGATAGCAAAAAAATCCAAGATACAAAAATCAATAAATTAGCTAAAATTATTAAAGATAATTGTCCTTATGACATTGTAATTATTTCCAATGAAAGATATAATGAGCTTTATGATTCAATAAAGAATCTAAATAAATTATTGGCCTGGGGACATGCCAGGGTGATTGAAAATCTATTAGAACGTGTAGACTGTAAATTTGCTTTATCTGATCAATTTGGAAAGCCTGAGTTGATGCAAGAGGCTTTAATGTCTAAAGGCAGAAAAATACAGCTTATGCAAAAAACTAAGGCTGAAGAAAATATTGCTGTTGCAGCAGCAAGCATACTAGCTAGAAATACCTTTGTAGAAAAAATATCTGAGTTAGAATTACAATATCAAATAGAATTACCTAAAGGCGCATCAATGCAAGTAATTACAGCTGCTAAAAAGTTTGTACAGCAATATGGCTTTGATGCTATTAAGAAGGTAGCAAAGGTGCATTTTAAAATTACAAATCAAATTGATTAAAATTAATTTGCTGAAATTAATTTTAAGATGAAGCACACATAAATACCAATTTTTCCGTGGAGTAGGGCTTTATAGTACTATGCGCAAAAGACAAGTTTTAAGCAAAGTATTGCAAAAATTCGCTGAAAGTGGTATAATTTTCTTACAGCTAGATGATCTTATACTCTACGAAAAATTCAATAGAAAAATATTTTAATGCTAATACTGTATAGGCTCTCATTCCCGTTTATTAATTAGATTAACCTAAAGGTATTTTTATTTTTAATTTAATTATAAACTTATATTTATCTATACTTATATTTATTTAAAGGATGTGTTTGTGTGTCAAGTAATTCTTATTATATTAAAGAGCAGCAAAGAAATACCAAAAGGCTACGTAAGCTTATAGCAGACCTTCCCGGCTTCTGTGAGGAATACTTCCGTGGTATTGAACATACCACTTCTATCCTTACTAGGATTAACTATGCTTATGATTTAAGAATATTTTTTGATTTTTTGATTAATGAAATTGATATTTTTCAGGGACTCACCCTCTCAAGCTTCACCCTAGAGCATTTAAACCAAATTCAGGTAATACATATTGAAAAATATTTGGAATATACTAGCTATTATATTAACCCTAATAATGAAGAAGAACGGCAAAATAGTGAAATGGGTAAAGCTAGGAAACTAGCTTCTGTCCGTTCCCTGCTATCATATTTTTTTAAAAAAGAAAAGATTGATAGGAACGTAGCACAATTAGTAGATACACCTAAGCTTACAGAGAAACCCATTATTAGATTAGAGGTCGATGAAGTTGCAAATTTGCTTGATGCTGTAGAATCCGGAGAAAAGCTCACTGCAACTCAACGAAGATACCACAAATATACTAAATCTAGAGATTTGGCAATCCTAACCCTTCTATTAGGTACTGGCATTCGCATTAGTGAATGCGTAGGGCTTAATATTACGGATTTTGATTTTAATAACAACAGTTTCAAAGTAACCAGAAAAGGCGGCGATCAAGAAATCCTATACTATGGGGATGAGGTCAAGGAAGCTATACTCAATTATTTAGAGGAAAGAAAAGAAATAAAAACCTTACCTGGACATGAAGATGCCCTTTTTCTATCCATGCAAAGAAAGCGAATTAGCCATAGAGCTCTACAAAATTTAGTAAAGAAGTACGCAAAAATAGTATCCCCACTTAAGAGAATCACTCCCCATAAGCTTAGAAGCACATTTGGAACTACTTTATACCAAGAAACTGGTGATATTTATTTAGTAGCTGATGTACTAGGACATAAGGATGTTAATACTACCAGGAAGCATTATGCGGCTATAAGTGAAGAAAAACGCCGCTTGGCTGCAAGAATAATAAAACTAAGGGAGGATTAACCTCCCTTTTTTCATGTGTATTATGGCTTTTTGTGAATTATTTTTAAGTTTTATTCATTTATGTTTATGGTTGTATTGTTACTGGAACTAATATATAATCCCCTTCCCTAATCAAAGAAGAATCCAATTGATTGACTTTTTTTATGCTATGAATATAATCTCGGATATCAGTTTTTGATGGCAAATAGCTCTTTGCTATGCTCCAAAGGGTGTCTCCAGGTTCAACATATACTTTTACATAAGTTTCTTGAATTGTGTTTAAAGATTTTCCTATAGCAAACATTATAGCAGGAAATATGAAAATCAATAAGATGGATATAAAAATTATGAAACGTGCTCTATTAATAACTCTAATCCGCTTTTTATATGTCTTATGTATAGGGCTCATATTATTCCTCCCAGAACATATGTTCAAGTGTTATTTAAATTATACTCAAACATATGTTCTCTGTCAAGGACAAAAAGTAATAATTTGCAAAAAACCGAACATCTGTTTGAAGTAAGTGAGAGCTTGTGCTATAATATAACTAAAATAGAAAATGAGGTGTACGCTAATGCCTAATAACATAAATAACAGCCAAAGGGCTATTTTAAACTTCATAAAGCAAATGGTTGCAGAAAAAGGCTATCCTCCCTCCGTAAGGGAAATTTGTCAAGGTGTGGGTATTAAATCAACCTCTACTGTTCATAATCATTTAACAAAATTAGAAGAAGCCGGTCTAATTCGTAAGGATCCAACTAAGCCTAGGGCTATCGAAGTTCTTGATGAAGACTCCCCTTTTATAAAAAAGGAGTTAGTTGATGTTCCTATAGTAGGTAAAGTTACTGCTGGCAGGCCCATTCTGGCTGTAGAAAATATAGAAGATACTTTTCCTCTCCCTGCTGAATATTTACATAATGACAATGTCTTTATGCTGACTGTTAGTGGAGAAAGTATGATAGAAGCCGGGATATTGGATGGGGATTATGTAATCGTTAAACAACAATCCTATGCTGAAAATGGCGATATAGTAGTAGCCCTTATTGAAGATGAGGCAACAGTAAAGACTTTTTATAAAGAATCTGATTATATTAGACTGCAACCCGAAAACCCTTACATGGATCCCATCATTGTAAAGGATGTGCATATATTAGGAAAGGTCATTGGGGTGATCCGCTTATATAGATAATTAATTATAAAATTAGATAAATAAAAAAGCCCGCTAAACCTTCCCTCTATGGGGATAGGATTTGCGGGCTTAATTTATTTTTAGTAAGATTATAAATCTATAAATCCTTGCTTACAAAGGTTTAATATAGCAGATGTTAAAGCATATTTGACATGAGTAAAGGTAAGTCCACCTTGCAAATATGCTGTATATGGGGCTTTAATGGGAGCATCAGCACTTAATTCAATGGATGCACCTTGTATAAAGGTTCCTGCCGCCATAATTACCTGATGGCTGTATCCAGGCATATCCCAGGGATAAGGGGTTACATGACTATCTACAGGAGAGGCCCCTTGAATTGCCTGACAAAACGCAATTAACTCATCATCGCTATTAAATCGAATACATTGAATTATATCTGACCTATCTTCCTTCCAATTAGGCAATACCTCATAGCCTAACATTTCAAAAACTCTAGCTACCAATACAGCTCCTTTTAATGCTTGTCCTACGATATGAGGCGCCATAAATAGTCCCTGATAAAAAGGTAGATATGAAGCAGCATAAGAGCCTACTTCCCTCCCTACAGCGGGTGAGGTTAATCTATAGGACATCAATTCTATCGCCCTTTTTGTTCCCGCTGCGTACCCGCCTGTTGGTGCAAGCCCACCCCCGGGATTTTTTATTAGAGATCCCACTGTTAGATCTGCACCTAGGTGGCTAGGCTCTACTTTTTCCGTAAATTCTCCGTAACAATTATCCACAATAATAAATATTTCTGGATTCTTCTGTTTTATTTTCTCTATTGGTTCTTTCATGTCATCAACGGATATAGAAGGTCTCCACTCATAACCTCTTGAACGCTGTATAAATATAGCCTTTGTATTGGGCTTATCAGCTAGTTCTTTTAAGACTTTATCAATATCAATTTGACCATTATCATCTAAATCGACTTGACTATATGTAATATTCCAATCCTTAAGAGAACCATTATCTAAGCCATTCTGCTTAAAGCCAATAGTATCCTCTAAAGTGTCATAAGGTTTGCCAGTTATGGACATAAGGTTATCTCCAGGTCTGAGAACAGCATACAAGGCATCACTTATAACATGGGTTCCCGAACCCCACTGAGGTCTTACTAAGGCATCCTCACATCCAAAAACCAAAGCGTATAATTCCTCCAGCTGATCGCGACCTTCGTCGCTATATCCGTAACCTGTTGAAGGTATAAAATGTCTTTCACTTATATTGCATTCTTTCATGCACTCTATAATTCTAATTTGATTATACTCAGCTAATTGGTCTATCTTTTCAAATTCTCCATATAGTTCTTTCTGGGCCTTATTTATTAAATTCAACACTTTATTTTTCATAATATTTTCTTGCGCTCCTTATTATAAAATAATCTTTTGATTTCATATCATAAAAACAGCTTATTTTTTCAATAGTTTTTATTCTTTACATTTTACAACTAATTGCAACTAAGCATTATAACTAAACACATTGAAAAGGAACCTGAAAGGTTCCTTGTAATCAATGAGTTATGTATATGATTATTGCTTTTCTCCATAATTGTCATTGGTTAAAGGCACTAGTCTTGAAGGGGTTATAGTAGAAACAGCTTGTTTATATAACATCATTTGTTTTCCTTCACTTTCTACAATCAAAACATAGTTATCAAAACCTTTTATCATTCCCCTAATTTGATAACCATTTATAAGATGAATAGTAACAGGAATATGATCCTTTCGCACTTGATTTAAGAATATATCTTGAAAAACAATTGTTCCCTTATTCATTTTTTCAAAGCCACCCTTCTTACTTATTTTTACATTTATACCTTAATTCTATTATATACCATATTTTATAGTATTAAAAGTTAATTTTCTTTATACTTTATTTGCAATTTGTCCATAATCCAATCACATATATGTTTTATCAATTCCTCCTTATCCTCAAATGTGTCTACTTCTATCCAGTTAACATGGGTCAGCCTTCTAAACCAAGTAAGCTGTCGTTTGGCGAAACGGCGAGTATCCCTTTTCAATATGTAGATGGCTTCCTCCAAAGTGCGCCTCCCTAATAGGTATTGGATAATTTCCTTATAACCAAGACCTTGCATTGAATTAAGGTTTCTATCATAACCCTTTTCCATAAGCCATTTAACCTCATCCACTAAACCATTTTCCACCATTATATCAACTCTTTTATTTATCCTATCATAAAGCTTATTTCTTTCCATAGTCAATCCTATTAGAACTATGGAGTATTGATGGTTTTTTCTTAAGTCACGTCCATAGTACTCAGACATAGGTTTACCTGTAATATGATACACCTCTAAAGCCCTAATTATACGCCGCACATCGTTAGGATGAAGTCGTTTAGCTGTCTCGGGATCTACGAGCTTTAATTTATTATATAGCCAATCTTTACCCTTTTCTTCCGCTTCCTTTTCTAATTTTTCACGGTATTCCTTATCTTCATGGGCATCGGTAAAATCCAAAGGATATATCAAAGAATTAATATATAATCCAGTTCCCCCTGCTACTATAGGTAATTTACCCCTGCTATAGATCTCTTTAATTGTTTTTGTAGCAAGATCCTTATACAAAGAAACATTAAAGGGCTCATCGGGATAAACCACATCCAGCAGATGATGGGGAACTCCTTCCCTTTCTTCTATACTGGGTTTAGCTGTTCCAATATCCATGTATTTATAAATCTGCATTGAATCAGCAGATATAATTTCACCATTTAATCGCTTAGCTATTTCAATAGATATTGCCGTTTTGCCTACAGCTGTAGGCCCTAAAATAATAACTAAAGGTATTTTGCTCATAAAACTACTCCCCAGTTAATAGTTTATTGTATTCGTTTAAATGTCCTTTCCAATTGTTTTTTGGTAATTGAAATCATGATAGGTCTTCCATGGGGACAAGTCATGGGTACTTTATTATCTATGAGATCCCTAAGCAATGCTAATATCTCTCTTTCTGATAACTTATCCCCTGCCTTAACCGCAGCTTTACAGGACATCTGTATTATATCATCAATCTTTAGATTATAGCTAGTACCTTTTTTATATTCTTCCACATTATCTAGTAGCTCGCGGAAGAATTCCTTTACATTGCTATCTCCCAATACCATAGGTACTCCTCGGATAGCATAAGCTCGTCCACCAAAGTTTTCTATTTCAAATCCTAGAGATTTAAATAAATCCATGGACTCATTAATGATAATTTGTTCTGTGTGGGTGACTTCAATTATTACTGGAGGTAGTAACTGCTGGGTCATAACAGATTGTTCTGATAACATTTTCTTATATTTTTCAAATAATAAACGCTCATGAGCAGCATGTTGGTCCACCAGAAAACACTCTTCTTTGCCTTCCACAACTACATATGTGGAAAAAATCTTACCTACTATTTTAAGTGGGATAGCCATGTTTCTATTGATATTATTATCCTGATATCTATCATTCATACTAGCAGCATCTAAGTTTTGATAATTTCTCTTAGGTTTTTTAGATTCTATATAAGAAGATGATGATTTATGGGAATCAACAATATAAATATTCCTTGATGGTTTATCAAAGGAAAAACTAGAGGAGTCAGTAGAAATAGATGAAAAAACCTCTAACTGCTCACTATCTTCCACACCATCTATTGTCGTACTGGTATTATCATTAATAGTTAATGAGCTAATGGAGTCTTCCCTTAATATTGGTATATAAGGATTATCTTGTAAAATTTTAGTTATATGCTGCTGAATATACTGTTTTACTTGCTCTTCCTCCCTAAATCTGACTTCGATTTTTGTGGGATGAACATTTACATCTATAGCACTTGGCTCAATTTCTATATGAAGAACCACCCAGGGAAACAAGTTTACAGTAAGATATGGCTTGTAGGCTGCCTCAATAGCTTCTGCTAGTAAGCTACTCTTTATATATCTACCATTTATATAAAAAGATTGGAAATTTCGGTTTTTTCGAGCTAGAGAAGGTTTTCCTAAATAACCCCACAATTTTATGCCTGCGTGATTATCTACAGGTTCTACAGGTATAAGCTGATCCACCACATCCTTACCATATACGCTTAAAATAGCGTTTTTAAGGTCGCCATCTCCAGTAGAATAGTAGATGGTCTTCCCATTGTTTATATACCTAAAGGATATTTCAGGATGTGCAAGAATTAACTTGCCCATCAAATCGCTTATATGAGCAGTTTCTGTCCTGGTAGATTTAAGAAACTTCAGCCTGGCAGGAGTATTAAAGAAAAGATTTTTAGTAATGATGGTGGTACCTTCAGGGCATCCTATTTCTTTTTGGGATACAATCTTACCTCCATGATTAACAATGTGTATTCCAGATACACTATCCTTTTCGCGGGTAATCATCTCCAAATGTGTAACTGCTGCAATACTAGCCAAAGCTTCACCTCTAAATCCCAGAGTGGCAATACTTTGTAAATCATCTGCTGAGCTAATCTTGCTAGTGGCATGCCTTTCAAAGGAAAGCCTAGCATCTTGAAAGCTCATACCCCTGCCGTTATCAGCCACTCTAATATAGGATTTGCCTCCATCTCGAATTTCAATGGTAATAGCAGTACTGCCGGCATCTATAGAATTTTCAACTAACTCCTTTACTATGGAGGATGGCCGTTCCACCACTTCTCCTGCTGCTATTTTGTTTATAGTATTTTCATCTAAAATAAGAATTTGATTCATGCTACTGCTCCTCGATTTCTTTAGATTTTTCTACTAGCCGATTCAATATATTCATAGCCTCAATAGGAGTTATATTGAGTATATCAATATTTCTAAGCTCTTCCTCAATTTCAGAGGGCTTAGGTTGGAAAAAGGATAATTGTAGACCATTTTCTTGTACTCCTACAACTTTTCTATCCCTCTGTATATCCACCTCTTCTAATTTTTCTAAAATATTTGCAGCTCTGTCAATTACTTTTTGGGGCAGCCCAGCCAATCTAGCAATTTGAATTCCTAGGCTTTTTTCAGCCCCTCCTCTTACAATTTTTCTTAGGAATATAATATCATTACCCTTCTCTTTTACAGTAATATAATAGTTTTTTACACCTTCTAGCTTGCCTTCTAATTCAGTCAGCTCATGGTAGTGGGTGGCAAATAAAGTTTTACATCCCAAACTCTTTTCCTTGCAAATATATTCTACTACTGCCCACGCAATACTAAGCCCATCGTAAGTACTAGTGCCTCTGCCTATCTCATCTAAAATAAGTATACTTTTTGGAGTGGCATTATTAAGTATATTAGCTAATTCACTCATTTCCACCATAAAAGTACTTTGACCAGCTGATAGATCATCAGATGCACCTACTCTTGTAAAAATTCTATCCACAACCCCTATGCGTGCCTTGCTAGCAGGTACAAAACTACCAATTTGAGCCATTAATACAATTAAGGCCACTTGCCGCATATAGGTACTCTTTCCAGCCATATTAGGTCCGGTTATAATAGCCACCTGATTTTCCCCATTATCTAGGTAGGTATGATTTGGCACAAAAAGCTCATTGGGCAAGGTTTTCTCTACAACAGGATGGCGTCCGTCTCGAATATCAATTACATCTCCGTCATCAATATGAGGTCTGACGTAATCATTCTCCTGAGCTACCCGCGCCAGGGACCACAAAGCATCTAATTTGGAAATTATTTGAGCTGTTTTTTGAATCCGCTTTACCTGGCTAGCAATCCTTTCTCGAATATCAACAAATAGTTTATATTCTAAATCTATGCTCTTTTCTTCAGCTCCCAAAATGGTATCTTCTATTTCTTTTAGTTCAGGAGTAATATATCTTTCTGAATTAGCTAGGGTCTGTTTTCTTATATAATCGTCGGGAACTAGATCATAGTAAGACTTAGTAACATCTATATAATATCCAAAAACCTTGTTAAAACCAATTTTTAAATTTTTTATTCCTGTTCTTTCTCTCTCTTTTATCTCTAGTTCTGCCAACCAATCTTTTCCTTTGGTCATGGCCAAGCGATATTTGTCCAACTGCTCATTATATCCATCTTTAATGATAGAACCTTCTCTCAAGGTTGCAGGTGGATTTTCGGCTATAGAAACTTCTATTAATTCGTAAATATCCTCAAGTGTGTCCAATTCCTCATAAAAACTACTAAGTATATTAGATTTAAATTGAGCTAATACTTGCTTTATGTCAGGAAGCATAGCAAGGGATTGTTTGAGGGATATAAGATCCCTTGCATTGGCATTTCCATAAGAGATCCTGCTTATTAGTCTCTCTAAATCGTAAATCTTTCTTAAATTGAGTCTAAGTTCCTCCATAGCTACAGGGTTGTTGTATAACTCTTCTACCCCGTCTAGTCTCTCTATGATAAGGCTTGAATTGATAAGAGGTTGTTGTATCCATTGTCTTATAACCCGTCCTCCCATGGCTGTATTGGTCTTATCAAGAAGCCAAAGCAAAGATCCCTTCTTAGACTTGCTCCTTATGGTCTCAGTTAGTTCTAAATTTCGGCGAGTTGCCGGATCCAACAACATGGTTGATTGAGTATGGTAAGGTTTAAGGGCAGTAATATGTTTTAGGGAGTTTTTTTGAGTATCACTTAGATAACTCAATAATGCACCAGCTGCACTGATTCCAATAGACATGTGCTCACAGCCAAAACCTTCTAAGGAATATATATTAAAATGATTAATAAGTTTTTGGTAAGCAGTATTATACTCAAAGGCCCATGGATCATAGGGGGTAATAGTAGCATTTATTTTACTATTTTCGATAAACTCAACATCCCTTTCAACATCCTTTTGAATAATTACCTCACTTGGTATAATACCCGATATTATATCTGCCACTTTTTCAGGACCTTTTTCCTTTTCTAGAACCTCACAAACATAAAACTCTCCCGTAGATATATCTGCCCATGACAAACCAAAATTTTCTCCGTCTTTTATGAAAGATAAAATATAGTTGTTGGTTTTTTCATCTAACATGGAGGATTCTAATAAGGTGCCAGGTGTGATAACCCTAACCACATCTCGTTCAACAATCCCTTTTGCTTCAGATGGATCCTGTATTTGCTCGCATATAGCTACTTTATATCCTTTTTCAATAAGCTTTGCTATATAGCCTTCCGCAGAATGATATGGGACTCCGCACATAGGAGCCCTTTCAGGCAATCCACAGTCCCTGCCAGTTAGAGTTATTTCAAGCTCTTTAGAGGCTATAATTGCATCGTCAAAGAACATTTCATAGAAATCCCCTAATCTAAAAAAAAGAAGAGCATCTTTATACTGCTCTTTAATTTGCATATATTGTTGCATCATTGGAGTCAACTTAGACATAGGTATCCTCCCGTTAATATTCTAACCTCAATTATATCATGATTCCTTCAAGGGTCCAAGTTTTTGTATTAGTGATTTTTACCTTTACTATCTTGCCTGTTACATCATGATCCGCTTCAAAGTTTACTAACTTATTTTGTCGGGTTCTGCCGCTATACATATCATCCTTATTTTTGCTTAATCCTTCAACTAATACTTCTACAGTACTGCCTAAAGCTTTTGCGTTAATTTCTTTGCTTATCTGATTTTGCAGATCCATGAGAATTTGAAGTCTTTCTTTTTTTACTTCTTGATCTATCTGTTCATCCATTTTAGCAGCAGGAGTCCCAGTCCTTATAGAATACATAAAGGTAAAGGCTGAATCGTATCTGACTCTTTTTACAATATCTAAAGTGTCGGCAAAATCCTCTTCAGTCTCTCCCGGGAATCCCACAATAATATCGGTAGTAATAGCAATATTAGGTATATGACGCCTAATTTCATCTACTAATTCTAGATAATCTTCTCTAGTATAACGCCTATTCATAAGCTTTAATATCCTATTGCTACCAGATTGAATTGGTAAATGTAAATGTTCACATACCTTTTCTGATTCCGCCATGGCCATAATTAAGTCCTTGGTTAAATCTTTAGGATGAGATGTCATAAACCTAATTCGTTCAATACCATTTATTTTATTCACGTCTCTTAAGAGATTTGGGAAATAGTAATCAATATCCAAATCCTTTCCATAAGAGTTTACGTTTTGACCTAGTAAAGTAACCTCTTTGTAGCCTTCATCAGCTAAATTTCTTATCTCATCCAAAATATCTGAAGGTTTTCTGCTTCTCTCTCTTCCTCTAACGTATGGAACTATACAATAGGTGCAAAAGTTGTTACATCCATACATAATAGTTGTCCATGCAGACACTCCCAAATCCCTTTTAATTGGCACATCCTCCACTATACGCCCCTGCTCATCCAAAATTTCTACTACTGTTTGCTGGGAATCCATAGCTTGCAATAGAAGCTTTGGAAAATGGTGCAAATTGTGTGTACCAAAGATTAAATCTACAAAAGGAAATTTCTTGGTTATAACAGTTGCCACTTCGTCCTGCTGCATCATGCAGCCACATACCCCGATTATGAGGTTAGGATTTCGCTGTTTATAAGGATATAGGGCTCCAACGTTACCGTAGACTCTTAACTCTGCATTTTCTCTTACACAACAAGTATTAAAGAGAATTAGATCTGCATCAGATTGCTCAGCAGTTTCGGTATATCCCATGGCTTCCAACATACCAGCCAATTTTTCTGAATCATGGACATTCATTTGGCAGCCATAAGTTACAATATGATATTTAAGGTTTTTACCTTTTATTAGCTTATTTATCTCATCTATATATTTCTCTTGTTCTTTAATTTCGTCTATAGATATATCTAAAACTTTTCTGCTCAAGATTTTCTCCACCTTTAAGATTCATATTTTTATATTTTTGATACACAATATTATAGTAGCAAGTGCATAATTTGTCCAATGTTTTGGATTAAAGAAATTATAATAAAAAATAAACGAGAGGTAGATAAAATGTTTTCAAAAACTACCCTAATGGAATACATAAAAACCATAGTTACCAATTATACTGCTGCTCTTTTTATTTTTTTTAGTATTGCCCTATTTCTTTTCTATAAAATAGAGCTTTATCAAAAAGAATTTCCTAAAGAAACAACAATAGCAAAATTCGGTGCCATCTTATATGCTGGAGTAGGAATTGGACTACTTATAGCAAAATTATTTCTTTAAGTATATAGTAGGCTAAAAAAATTAGGGCTCAATGGTCCCTATTCTTCTAATTTTAACATCTACATCCACATCTAGCTCCACGGTTTTGAAGAGTTCATCCCACTGGTCTTTATGTTCTTTCCAAAACTTTGGATAATAACCTTCTATCTGTCCATTTATGTCAAAATTATCTGTCATATAAACATCTCTACCTTTTTTAAATACAGAATTTATGTTGTTTCGTATATCTTCTTCTAAGGCTTTTTTCCACTCTTCCATTAAATTCTCTGTTAATGGCACTGATGGAGTATTTTCTATTTCATTTATGTCACCTTCAATGTTTATTTCAAGCTTTAAAGTTATATCATCACCTTCAATTACTGGTTTGGCAGTTGATCTAATATTATAGGCATTAAGGGTTATACTACCTCCTGCTTCCTTAGGTAATTCAACAGTGTGGTAATCCTGCGTTATTTCTCCTAATATAAAGCGTAACCATGTCACTTCCTCTCCAGTATACCATCCCACTAGTTTATAATCTTTAAAAACCCCTGCTCCTGACACCTGTGCTATATCATCTTTTACAATCACCCTAGCCAATCCAATATCCGAGCCTCTAATAAAATTTCGATAGAGATAGCGCAAATCTTGAAAAGGAAAAACATCTGAGTTGTTTATAGAATTTTGGGTTATTATTTGATCTATAACCATGGCCGATGATGGCCCCATGGCAGGTTCTAAATTTAATACATCTTTTGCTTGTCCTTGAGCCACACATATAGATGTAACTTTACGCAACTGTCTTTCCCTAAACAGAAAATCTAGACTATCTTTAATGCCTCTTTTTGCATACTTTTCACCAAAAACTATAAGTTTGCAATGAGCAAAATTAGGCACACTATCAAAATAGCTTAATAAGCTATTGGTGGCATCAGCAAAGCTTTTTCCAGTTATACTAATTTGATGGGTAGATTTACTTTTCTCACCGCCTTCTCCCTTAAAAGCATCTAACAATGCAATCTGGTAGGTTAATAAAATGTTATCATTATCATCTAAATCTATGCCTAATCCTATAATGAAAGCATTGCGTTCTATCTCCACACGATCCCAGCATCCTGATATAGTTAATAAACAAAAAGCTATAAGAAATAACACGAAAATTTTTTTATGCATTTTTCCTCTCCCTCTTCCCACCAGATATCCATGCTAAAAACAGCATACCTACTATAATAATTGAAACACCTAGACCTATATAACCAGTGATGGAAGAAAACCTTCTTATTTCCATAAGATTCTGAGGAAGTATTGCCAATATGTAGACTATAGGGGTTAAAATATATACAAAAGGCTTATAATGCTTAAGTCCAAAAAGGCGTACTGTAGTAAATGAAGACATGTAAAATGAATTTCCAATAGTAGTAAAGGCTGCTAATATCCACAATACAGCAATAAAAATATCAAATCTTTCAGCAAAGGCCCCTGGAAAAGTAATTCCTTCCGCTAATGATATGGTAGGATAATTCAGATTTTGGGTAGTCTCTAAACCAAAAACCCCAATAGTGATTGCTACCAATATTGTGTATAAAATAGTTGGTATACCTGTACCTATAATCGTATATGGAATGACTTTTTTATGATCATTTAGAAAGGGTATCACTAAAAAAATAATTTCATAACCTTGAAAAGCTATAACCAGGTCAGGTATTCCCTTTATTATTAGTCTAAAGTTTGGAATAAGTGTTGGTCTAAGGTTAACAAATTTAAAATTACTACCGCTTAAGACTATAACTAGTGCTAACGATAATATAATTATTGGTAGAAATAGCTCTGTTACCTTTGCTACACTATTGATTCCATTTGTAACCATATAAACTACTGTTAGCAACATGGAAATCATTATAATCTCCAAAGGAGTATTCTTTAGCAGTAATCCTTTTAATGCATCTGAAAAATCCCTTAAAACAACACTAGCCACAATAATAAAATAAAAAGTAACTAATGCACCAAATAGTTTACCCAAAACTTTACCTAAGATTAAAGTAGAATATTCCATAATGGTCTGGTTATGGAATCGTTTACCCAAAATAGCCATGGCCACGGCAATAACTATGGTCAAAACACCGCTTATAAGCGTGGAATAGACCGCTCCTTCTTCCGCTGATACAGCAGCCAATTTAGGCAGCCTTACAACTATTACTCCTATCATTGTAGAAATAATCAATGACGAATATTGAATATAACTTAATCTACCTTGTTTCCTAGTCATTTTTCCCCTCCTTATAAGAATCCTGATCCATTCTATCAATATCTATGGGGTTAATACTAATTGGACGTCTCCACAATAAGTGACGTGGAAGTCGCATAATCCAATCTCTAGTGTCTTGTGGAACAAAGGGAGATTGGGGAGTCATATAATCAAAACCAAAACTTTTTAGATTAGCTAAATGAATGTTTATCAATATAAAACCTAGAGCTACTCCATAAAGTCCTAAGGTAGCTGCTAAAATCATAAGCGGGAAACGAATAAGTCTTAAAGCAATAGCTGCACTGTAAGTGGGTATAATAAAGGAAGCTACGGCAGTAATAGCTACCAATAATACCATAGAGGGACTGGTTATTCCTGCTCTTATTGCAGCATCACCGATAATTATACCTCCGATTATACCTATAGTTTGGCCAATTGCTTTTGGTAGTCTGGCTCCCGATTCCCTCAGTAGTTCAATTGTAATTTCCATAAGAAAAACTTCTATAAATACTGGAAAAGGTATCTGCATCCTATTTGCTGCAACAGCTAAAGCCAAGGGAGTAGGTAAAAATCCTGGATGATAGGTTACAACTGCTATGTACAACGAAGGCACAAAAGCAGCTAATAATGAAGCAACCCATCGGATGGCTCTCAGAAAAGAACCAATAATCCATCTGTCATAATAATCCTCTGGAGATTGAATAAATTGATACAAGCCAGAGGGGACAATGAGTGCAAAGGGACTATGATCCACAAGAATAGCCACTCTTCCCTCCATAATATTGGACATAGTGACATCAGGTCTTTCGGTGATTTGTACTTGTGGAAAAGGAGATAAATAATTATCCTGAATCCACTGTTCTATTTGACCAGTTTCCATTATCTCATCTACATCTATCTGATTTAGACGTTTCTCTACTTCTTTTATTAACTCGGGATTGGTGATTCCTTTGATATAAATATAAGACACGTCAGTTTTGCTTCTTCGACCTAGTTGAATAGTTTTTATTACCATATTAGGATCCTTGCATTTCCTTCTCAATAAAGCAGTATTAACTCTTAAGGTCTCAGTAAATGCATCCTTAGGACCTCTAATTGATCCTTCAGTGTCAGGCTGTGACACTCCTCTAGCAGGCCACCCTCTGGCATTAAGCACAAGAATTTTATTAGAGCCTTCTACTATGAGAGCAACTTCTCCTGACATGACAAGGAGCATGGACCGGTCTAATGTAGCAGCCTCTTTGATCTCCCCTATAGCTACAGCACTCTCTTTTACAAATTCATAGGCATTATTTTTATCAACAGCCTCATCCATAGTTTTTTCTAGCAAGGTTATCTCATACATCAGGGGTTTTAAAATGTACTCATTAATTACAGCATTATTAACTAGTCCATCTATATAAATAAGGGCACAGGGAATACCCTGAGAACCCAATTTAAACTCCCTAAAAACCGCATCAGAACTATCCTCAAGAAAAGCTTTAAATTTCTCTAAATTTTCCTCAACTGTGTCTGAAAGGGTTAAATCCACCTTCTCCTCAGCCTTTAACTGGGACGATTGCCTTTCTTGTATTTTTTCTAAGTTTTTAGGATTTTTATCTTTCTTGATAATCCTCATACAGCCTCCACCTAATCTTTCTACAAAAAATTCTATAATTAGGTTACACAAAAAAGTAGCATTTATTCAAATCGTCATAAGTTCCATTGTTATAAAAACAAAAGGACAGTAAACATATAAAATGCTTACCGTCCTTTATAATTTAATCCTTACATTATAAATATTAGCATAGCTAATCGTTAACAAAACTTATTAAATACCAAACCGGTTATAAGCTTGGGATAGAAATAGGTAGATTTTTGTGGCATTTTTTCATTAGCTAGAGAAACATCTTGAATTTGCTTAACTGTAGTGGGTGACATAAAGAAAGTCATCTGCTGATTCCCTTTTTCTACCTCATTTATTCCTTCAGTTATACTATGGGTATATTCAAGATTCTTTTGTTCAGCTAGCTCCTTTTCCCCAATGCCAAGAAGTTCATTAAGAATAAGGGTATGTAAAATAGATACATCTAAATTCAGATAGGAGCTATGCCGGTTAGGATGATATTCCTTCATCACTTCTACAGACTTAAGGGATAAACTATAAAGGGATTGTCTCTCACCTGAATAAAGTACAAAAGTGTGCAGCCCCATTTTGTCTAAGATATCTTGAATAGTTTGATGTTTTTTAGCAGTTGAATAGTTTTCAACTTTATATTCCTCTACAATAAAATTTTTATTTAGCTGCTTTAATAGGGAATCAAGATCAAAATCCCTAATATTATTTACCATTCGATGGGTGGGTAGCACTACAAGACCTGGATCCTTCATATCTACCAAGGTCATCATTACATAATTATATAATTCCTCTCCTGTATGATTTGGATTTTTACCTTTTAGTTCATCTCTATAGGCCAAAGCGGTCTCGTAGCGGTGATGCCCGTCAGCAATATATATTTTCTTTCCCTGAAAAACTTCGCTTATCTTTTGTGTAAATTCAACATTATCTACAATCCAAATCCGCTCAATGCTTCCCACAACAGAATCTTCCAAAACAATATCAGGTTCATGCTTAGTAGAATAGTCTTTAATAAGGGTAGGAATCTTTTGTTCAGTGTCATCATAAAGTCCAAAAACCTGGCTAAAATTGGCATTGCATGCCCTCATAAGCTGTAAGCGATCAGCTTTTGGCTTAGATAAGGTGTTTTCATGGGGAAGTATAATTCCTTTAGAAAATTCCTCTAATCTTACCAACCCAATAATACCCGTTCTAGTATAGGTCTTTTTATTCTCTATCTGAAATTCCTGCTGATATATATAAAAACTATCCTGCTTTTCTCTAAGCAATACCTTTTGATCTAGCCACTCCTGAAGAGTTTGTCCTGCCCTGGTATATTTATTGTGTTCCTCATTATCTCCCGGAAGTTCCTTTGGAAGCTCCAGGCGGATAGAATTATAAGGACTAAGATTATAGAAATATTCTTGTTCTTCTTTGGAAATAATATCATATGGAGGAGTAGTTACTTTTGAAACATCGCCTACAACGTCAAGATTATACCTTAGCCCTTTAAATGGTATAACTTCTGCCATTATAAGACGCCCCTTTCTTCATAAATACAGCAATACTGCCATTGTTTACACAATTTTATATTATTTCGGAAGAATCGTCAATATTAAGGCAGGACTTTAGATTATGCTTCTAAATCTTTTAGATTATTAAGATAATCTATTAGGTCTGAAGCCTCTTTTTTAGATAGATATTTACTATCAGTTTTTTGATATCTATTTTGTATTATATCCCTCATTTCCTCTTCAGTTAAGGCTAGAGAATTATATATGGCATATATTGCTCTTTTCTGAGCATCAGTAATGGGATCACTCTGTTCTGAACTTCTATTAACAGGGCTATCTGCAATTCTCTCTCCTTCTTCTAACTCAGGTGCAAACTGGGTTCCATAGCCTAAAGCTGCGAGGGCTCTTCCATAGGCCTTGGTATACGCTTTCTCAATGTAATCAGGGAAATCCTCCCCTGTTTCTGAACCTACTCCTACTTCTATATTCCCTTTACTATCCGTTACTTGGAGCTCAAAATATGCAAAGCGGTTATGAATATCTATAATCTTATCCAAAACAATGGTTTGTGTATTTTCCTTATTATTCTCACGAAACCAAACCATTCGCCATTTTACTTCTAAATAATCTGCATATTGAGTTTCCCATGTATTAGTCCTTGGATTTCTTCTCCTTAAAGGTAGCTTCGTCAGATGTTCCTCAGGATTAAAAGCTTTTGTTGTCATAGTCTCAAACCCCTTTATAATTTATTAACTTTATATAAAACTTTAAAATTTAGATTTTATTTTTATTATGTGTTAAAATACAAAAAATATCTTTATGATATTTTGGTAAAATCATTTTACTTGAAATATATGGCCCAATTAAACCGTGGTTAGACAGAATCTAACACATGAAACATCAAGTATATTGACGTATAATATACAATATGTTACTTTAACTTATATAATTGGATTGAATAGTAAAAGATGCTGTAAATGTATTAATATATTAAGCTAGAGGTGAAAAATTTGAAAGAAAAAATTATGGCTTTAAAGGTGGCTTTCCCATATACAATCCCTGTTTTAACAGGTTTTACTTTCTTGGGAATTGCTTACGGCATATTGATGAGCAGTAAAGGCTATGGTGCCGGATGGACGGTTTTGATGAGCCTAATGGTTTTTGCAGGATCAGCACAATATATTACAATTAATTTCCTTACAACGATTTTCAATCCTATTAATGCCTTTTTAATTACCCTAATGATAAATGCAAGACATTTATTTTATGGTATTTCAATGTTAGATAAATACAACGACTCTGGTAAATTAAAACCATACCTTATTTTCGGTCTGTGTGATGAAACCTTTTCTATTGTTTGTTCAACAGAAGCCCCAAAGGATGTAGATAAAGATTGGTTTTATTTTTTTATAACACTCCTAAACCATGCTTATTGGGTGTTAGGGTCTTTCCTAGGGGCATGGCTAGGTTCTAAAATCTCTTTTAATACAAAAGGTCTTGATTTTGTCCTAACAGCTCTCTTTGTGGTAATATTCATTGGACAGTGGAAAAACAAAGAAAACCGAAAACCCGCAATAGTAGGGGTTGTGTGCTCTATTATATGCTTAATTATATTCGGACAAGATAATTTTATTATTCCTTCCATGGCAGCCATATTAATTGTATTAACAATATGGCGAAAAGAATTTATAAAAAAGGATATTCTAACAAAAGAGGGGATACAATGACTTTAACATCTACACAAACCATTCTTATCATTTGTATAGTAACACTGGGCACAATGATAACAAGATTTTTGCCTTTTATACTATTTAAGGGTAACAAGTCCAATAATACATACATCAAATATCTTGGACAGGTTTTACCCTATGCTACTATAGGTTTGCTAGTAGTATATTGCCTTAGAAATGTGAATTTTAAAACCCCATCCTATGGGTTTCCAGAAGCAATAGCTATTGTTTGCATTATAATACTTCATTATTGGAAAGAAAACACTCTTCTTAGTATTGGTGCAGGTACAGTTATATACATGATACTTGTTCAATTTGTTTTTGTTTAAACAGCTTATTGACATAATATGCTTGTTCAACACCACTAACTAATATAATGGCTATTAGGTAGTGTGCAAACTCAACTGATCTGGCAAGAAACTTAACTTTTCCTTATTCTAAAATTAGTTAATTGGCAAACACTTAATAGCCATTTTATGCATTTAAAAAATGACTTTAGAAATATCACAATAGGTTAAATATGAATTAAAGTTAACTTGACTTTGTAAAAAAATGTATATATAATATGTATGCAATATTTTGATAATTCGTGCTTATCTAACGAATCATCAAAATAACAATTTAACAATAAGGAGGTTTTCTGTATGTCTGGTATCCCCTAATTATTGCCTTTGTCATTGCTATTGCACTTATGATCTATGCTATCTCTAAACTTAAAATCCATCCATTCCTATCTATTATGGCAATTTCTCTCATCTTTGCACTTGTAGCTGGTATTCCTCTAACGGAAATTCCCGATGTTATTGGAACTGGTTTTAGCAACACCTTTAAGAGTATTGGAATAGTTATTATTCTTGGTGCACTCATTGGTACATTACTAGAAAAAACTGGAGCTGCACTAAAAATGGCAGACGTAGTAGTCCGTGCGGTAGGAAAGAAAAGGCCTGAACTTGCAATGCTGATTATGGGCTGGATTGTATCTATACCCGTATTTTGTGACAGTGGTTTTGTTATTCTTAACCCCATTCGAAAAGCTATAGTAAAACGAACAGGAAGGTCTTCTGTTGCTAGTACCATTTCCCTATCTTTGGGGCTATACATTGCCCACTGTTTCATTCCTCCAACGCCTGGTCCAATAGCTGCTGCTAATACTTTATATACAGGTGCTGAACAAGATGTAAATCTTTTGTTGGTAATAATATTTGGTATATTAGCTTCAATCTTGCCACTTATAGCCAGTTATTTCTTTGCCTTATCAATCGGCAGAAGAATAAAAGACAGAGAAGAATTAGGCGAAACCAACGAAGAAGAGATTGTTCAATCTTATGAAGAGTTAGTTGCCAGCTATGGCAAGCTGCCAAATGCATGGATATCTTTTGCTCCTATTGTTGTTCCCATTATCTTAATGAGTCTTTCATCAGCCTTTGCCATGGCTCAAATATCTATACCTATTATTACTTTCCTAGGAACTCCTATTATTGCTATCGCAGTTGGTGTTTTAATTGCTCTTTATATTTTATTGGTGCAAGAACGCACTGGCGATTTTTATGAGCTTACTAATGAAACATTGAAGATAGCAGGTCCCATTCTGTTTATTACTGCAGCTGGTGGTGTTTTAGGAAATGTAATTGCAAATACCACCATGGTAGATTTTATTAAGGAAAATTCTACTGCCCTTGCTGCAATGGGTATGATGTTCCCCTTCTTGCTATCTGCTATTCTTAAAACTGCACAGGGATCTTCAACTGTTGCGCTTACAACCACAGCAGGAATTATAGCACCTATGCTAACATCAATTGGCCTTGCTACTCCTGAGCTAATAGCCCTAACTGTAATTGCTATAGGTGCCGGAGCAATGACTGTATCCCATGCCAATGACAGCTATTTCTGGGTAGTAACCAACTTTGGTAATATGAGAGTGGAAGACGGATATAAAACTCAAACTCTAGGTACTTTAATAGTGGGTATTGCATCAATTATCAATGTCTACATCCTCTATCTCTTTGTCAAATAAAGTATAAGTATTTATTAGATTAAGTGTAGGAGAAATGATTCGTTTATGATATATAAAAATACATTTTAATGTTTATAATAATTTAGTATAATTAGCCTATAAGTCAACGCCAAAGCATATGCTTTGGCTTTTCATAAACTATTAAAAAATAAATGATACTACAAATGATACAACATGGGAAGGTGTGATTTCTTTGGGTTTAAAAGAAGATGCTAATAAAATCATTGATTCTGCTATAAAAGCAGCTCTACCTGATACAGCTGTAAAAAAAGCATTAAAGGAATTGGATATGCCAAAAGGAAGATTGCTACTGGTATCCATAGGAAAAGCAGCCTGGTCCATGGCTAAAGCAGCCAGTGATATATTAGGTAACAGCATTGATGAAGGTATTGTTATTACTAAGTATAATCATTCACAAGGTGAACTGCCTAATATTCACATTTATGAAGCTGGTCATCCTGTGCCTGACGAGAATTCCTTTACCGCAACAGAACAAGCAATACAGCTAGTATCTAATCTTACACAAGATGATTTAGTTCTCTTTCTCATATCAGGTGGTGGTTCCGCACTGTTTGAAAAACCCCTGGTTTCTCAGGAAACATTGGAAGATATAACTAAACAATTACTAGCTTCAGGTGCTGATATTGTAGAAATCAATACCATACGTAAAAGGCTGTCGGCCGTTAAAGGAGGAAAATTTGCCAAGCTTTGTGAGCCAGCACAAGTTTTTTCTGTGGTACTTTCAGATATAATAGGTGATCCATTGGATATGATAGCTTCTGGACCAGCTTACCCAGACCAGTCAACTAGTGAGCAAGCCCTAGAAATTGTAAAAAAATATAATCTTTCTATTTCCAAAGAAGTAGAAGAATTGCTTAAAGTTGAAACTCCCGATACAATTACCAATGTAAAAACAATGATAACGGGTAGTGTTAGCCAGCTTTGCGCCGCCGCTGAAAAAACTTGTAGAGAGCTAGGTTATGAACCTGTCGTATTAACTGCCAGTCTAAGCTGCCAAGCAAGAGAGGCAGGTAGTTTCTTAGCGTCTATTGCCCAATACTATAATAAATCAGACAAATCCCTAGCCTTTATAGCTGGTGGAGAAACCGTTGTACATGTAAAAGGTACAGGAAAAGGGGGACGTAATCAAGAACTTGCACTTTCAGCTGCTCAGGGAATTTCAGGTCTAGACAATATTGCAATCTTTTCCATAGGCTCTGATGGTACTGATGGTCCTACTGATGCTGCTGGGGGCTATGTAGATACAAATACTGAAAAAGTTCTTGCTGAAAAAGGTATATCAATATTTGATGTATTAGAGAACAATGATGCCTATAACGCTCTTAAGCAATGTGATGGACTAATCATTACAGGTCCTACTGGCACCAATGTAAATGATTTATCGGTGTTATTAATTAAAAGATGACCAAAGTGTATTAAAAAAGCTGATGTAGAGTTAACTCTACATCAGCTTTTTTCTCTTTGTATAAACAATTATCATAAACAAAAAATATCTAAGTCTGATAATACTAATAATATATTAACTAGTTCATAATTTAATCGGTGCCTAAAACGGAGCCAATACAAAAAAAGATTTCAACATATCAGTTGAAATCCTTGATACTGGTGCCGGAGACCGGAATCGAACCGGTACGGTTTTATTCAAACCGCAGGATTTTAAGTCCTGTGCGTCTGCCAGTTCCGCCACTCCGGCAAATTAATGGAGGCGGCACCCAGATTCGAACTGGGGAATAAAGGATTTGCAGTCCTCTGCCTTACCACTTGGCTATGCCGCCATTTTAGTGGAGCGGAAGACGGGATTCGAACCCGCGACATTCGCCTTGGCAAGGCGACGCTCTACCACTGAGCCACTCCCGCTTATATTCTGGTGCCTCGGGGCAGAATCGAACCACCGACACGCAGATTTTCAGTCTGCTGCTCTACCAACTGAGCTACCGAGGCAAAATTTATGGCGACCCGGAAGGGACTCGAACCCTCGACCTCCAGCGTGACAGGCTGGCATTCTAACCAGCTGAACTACCGGGCCTAATAAGCCATTTATATTCCCGAGGAACAAGTGAAATTATATAATAAAAAATATGAAAAGTCAACGCCTATTTAAGTCGATTATAGCCTTATATCTTATGTTTACTCTCCCATCCTGCTATTTTCTTTGCGAAACAATCTTTAAAATCACTCTTTCGCCTTTTTGCTTCTTTTTTCTAATTCGTCAAATACGCAATCTAGGGGTATATCTTGTTCCACTAAAACCACCATAAGATGATAGATTAGATCTCCAATCTCGTATACAACCTCGTAAGGAGATCTATTTTTAGCCGCTATAATCACTTCAGCAGATTCTTCTCCTACCTTTTTTAAGATTTTATCAAGCCCTTCATTAAATAAGTAACAGGTATAAGATCCTTCTTTGGGATATTTTTTACGATCCATTATGGTATTATATACAGCTTGTAAAATTTTAGATTTTTCGTGCACTCCTATATATCTATCCTCTAATTTATCCCCTTTTAGTTTCCTATAAAAACAGGATCTATTGCCAGTATGACATGCCCATCCCTTTTGTTTCACCTTTATTAAAAGAGTATCCTTATCACAGTCAATATATATTTCTTCTACTTTCTGAACATTTCCAGATGTTTGACCTTTTTGCCACAATTCTTGTCGACTTCTACTCCAAAAATGGGTTATGCCAGTTTCTATTGTTTTTCTCAATGATTCACGATTCATATAGGCCATCATTAAAACTTCACAACTATTTGCATCTTGTATGATTGCTGGAACTAAGCCTTGTTCATTATATTTTATATTATTTATTATATCAATAGTATTCATATCCATGATTTACAATCCCTCACCCCTAAGAACATTTACTCCTCTTTCCTGTAAATATTTTTTTAACTGCCCTATTTCAATTTCCTTGAAATGAAATAGAGAAGCAGCCAAAACTGCATTGGCTCCACCTTCATTAATGGCATGGAAAAAATGTTCTAATTTCCCTGCACCACCTGAGGCTATTACTGGTATTTTTACTCGCTGAGTAAGGGCTTTAAGCAGCGGTATGTCATATCCAGATTTTGTACCATCCTTGTCTATGCTGGTTAATAATATCTCCCCTGCTCCTAGGCTTTCTACTTCTACCGCCCATTGAACTGCGTCCATATGTGTATCTGTCTTACCGCTGTCTATAATTACCGACCAACTTTTTTGATGATTATCTTTTTGTTTAGCATCTATAGCTACAATAATATACTTCCTTCCTAGCTTAGACGCTACCTGAGAAATTAATTGAGGATTTCTATAAGCAGCTGAATTAATTACAACTTTGGAAGCTCCTTTAGCCAATAGTTCTTCAATATCTTGAAAAGTTTTAATTCCACCGCCAGCGATTAAAGGAATAGAAATCTCCCTAGTAATTTTTTTGACCAATTTTAAGAATGTATCATATGACTCAGTTGATGAAGCAACATTTAATAAAAAGATCTCATCAGCCCCTGCTTTATCATAGGCTTTAACAATTTCTACTGGATCTCCTGCATCTTTTAGATTTTCAAACTGTACCCCTTTAACAACTCTTCCTTTTTTTATATCCAAACAAGGAATAATTCTTATATTCATATTTGTTCCCCCTCGTACTGAAGAGCTTCATCAAGTAAAATGTCTCCTGTATACAATGCTTTACCAATAATTACTCCTGTAACTCCTATTTCCTTCAATGCTTTAATATCTTCCAGTCTACTAACGCCACCTGAGGCTATTACATTTAAATTTGTCTCTCTAACCATTCTGTCTATAGCCTGAAAGTTAGGACCTGAAAGCATACCATCTTTAGAAATGTCCGTAAAAATAACAGTTCTTACTCCTTTTTCTTCAAGCTGTTTTGCAAAACAAATAAAGTCAATTTCAGTCTCTTCTATCCATCCTTGAATAGCTACTTTTCCGCTTTTTGTATCAATGCTAACTGCAATTCTTTGTCCATGTTTCTCCAAGGCTTTTTCTAATAGTCTAGGCTGAGTTATTGCAGATGTACCTAGTATAATCCTTTTAACTTTAGGATTCCTTAAAAAAATATCTATCTTATCTAATGTACGAAATCCGCCACCAATTTGTATAGGTATTGAAATAGTATCAATAATCTCATTGATAACTTTAAGATTATTAGGTTCTCCGTAAAAAGCTCCATCCAGATCTACTATATGTAAAATCTTAGCACCCATACTCTCCCATTTTAAAGCAACCTGTACAGGATTGTCATCATATACAGTTTTTTGATTTTTATCCCCTTGCACTAGGCGAACACATTTACCATCTTTTATATCAATTGCAGGATATATATACATACCTTAACCCCTTTTCTTTAATCTAGCATTCCTTTTGTAGAAGGAACTATATCTCTTTGATTAGAGGAAGCATCAATATAAATTGCTTGCTTTATAGCTCTACCTAAAGCTTTAAATATGCCTTCAATAATATGATGAGTATTTCTTCCATATAGCACTCTCACATGAAGAGTTAGTCCGAGATGTGTAGAAAAGGCCCTTAAAAATTCTTCCAATAACTGTGTGTCAAAATCTCCTACAAAATCCGAAAGCGTGGGAGTCTCAAGATGTAAATAAGGTCTGCCGCTAATATCCAAACTAATCTCAGTGAGAGATTCATCCATTGGAATTGACGCATAACCATATCTGTTTATATCTTTTCTATCTCCAAGAGCCTGTCTAAAAGCTTGCCCCATGACAATCCCTATATCTTCTACACTATGATGTCCGTCTACCTGTAAATCTCCAATACAGTATACTTTAAGATTAAAGCCACCATGGGCTGCAAAAAGGCTAAGCATATGGTCAAAGAAACCTATACCTGAATCTACCTCTACGTTACCACTTTCATCAAGGTTAACTTGAACCCTGACATGGGTCTCCAAGGATTTTCTCTCAACTTCCCCTGTTCGCATCCTAATCACCTCTTTTCAATTCAGCCATTATCTCTCTCATAGCATCAATAACAGCTTGATTTGCTTTGTGACCTCCTATGGTAACCCGCAAACAATTTTCTAAATAAGGACTTTGTGAAAAATTTCTGACTAATATACCTCTATCCAAAAGTTTTTGCCATACATGATTGCCATTGGGCACACGAATAAGAAGAAAATTGGCTTCTGAAGGGTAAACTTTTATCCCTTTCATATCCCTTAAAGCTTGATATAAAAATTCTCTCTGCTTCAAGATTTCATGAACTCTTTTTTTGACTATATCAAAATTTTCTAAAGTTATTATAGCTGCCTGCTGCGAAAAACTGTTGATATTGTATGGAGGCTTTACTTTTAAAATCTGTTTGGCTAGTTCCGGTGCACTTATACTATAGCCTATACGTAATCCCGCCAGTCCTAATGCCTTAGAAAAAGTTTTTAGTACAACAAGATTAGAACATTTATCTATAAGGTTTACCGCTGTCCCTTGGGTAAACTCTCCGTATGCCTCATCTACAACAACAATACCGTCAAAATCCTTGGCTATTTCTAAAACCTCATTAGCTTTAATAATATTACCCGTAGGATTGTTAGGGCTACATATAAAAACTAGTTTAGGCTTATACTGGTAGATAGCAGATTTAAAAGCCTCTATGTTATATTTAAAGTCTACATCCAAGGGTATTTCTACTGGTCTTCCACCAGCAATTAAAGTAAATATCTTATACATTCCAAATGAAGGTGCTGGAAAGATTACAGAATCCCCTTTGTCTACAAAAGCAGTAGTAAGTATTTGTATAAGCTCATCGGAGCCGGAACCAACTATAACCTTATTAGGAGATACATTACAATATTCTCCTATAGCTTCCCTTAAAAGGGTACTATTAGAATCTGGATATCTATTAAAATTAGCTTCATCCATGATTTTCCTAGCCAATGCTTCTTTTACCCTGTCGGGAATATCCCAGGGAGATTCATTAGCATCCAGCTTGTATTTATATGTTATTTCACTGCCACCCTCTTCATAGGGTGCTAAATCCATTAAATCACTTCTTAGATAATTTTTCATAGCCTATTTAAACCTCACTTCCACTGAACGGGCATGAGCTTCTAAACCCTCTGTTCTTGCAAATTTAGCAACATCTTGATAGATATAATATAAGGCTTCTTTTGAATAATAAAGGAAACTAGATTTTTTTATAAAATCATCTACCGATAACGGTGAAAAAAATCTGGCACTACCACTGGTAGGCAATATATGATTAGGACCAGCCATATAGTCGCCCAAGGGTTCTGGAGTAAAGCTACCTAAGAAGATGGAACCTGCATGCTTAACCTTGCCCAATAGATCAAAGGGATCTTGTACTGCTAACTCCAAATGTTCTGGAGCTATTTCATTAGATAACTCTACCCCCTGCTCTATGTTGCTTACAATAATTATTGCTCCATAATCCTTTAGTGAACTTTGTACAATGTCATATTTGGGCAATTCAGCTGCCTGCCTTTCTATTTCCTGTTTTGTCATTTCAGCTAGTTCATAGCTATCTGTAATCAAAATTGAGCTAGCCAATGGATCATGCTCAGCTTGTGACAAAAGATCTGCGGCCACATAAACTGGATTTGCACTACTATCTGCAACTATAACTACTTCACTGGGACCTGCTATCATATCTATATCTACATATCCATACACCAGCTTTTTTGCTAGTGTAACGTATATGTTTCCGGGACCAGTAATCTTATCAACTTTTGGAATTGGAGATACACCAAAAGCTAAGGCAGCTATGGCTTGGGCACCACCCATTTTGAATATTTTATTTACACCTACTATATGAGCTGCAACAAGGGTATAAGGATTTATAGTTCCTTGAGAATTAGGAGGAGTAACCATAATAATTTCAGAAACACCTGCAATTTTAGCAGGAATAGCATTCATTAGAACTGAAGAGGGATAAGCTGCCATACCTCCTGGAACATAAATACCCACCCTATCCATAGGAAGAATCTTTTGTCCCGTGACTACTTGAGATTCATCATCAAAGTCAATCCAACTTTTTTGTTTTTGCTTTATATGATAGTTCCATATTTTGCTCTTGGCTTTTTTTATAATAGCTATAAATTCATCAGAAACATCACTATATGCCTTATCTATTTCATCATCACATACCAACAATTCCCCAATATCATCAATAGCAAAATTATCAAATCGCTTAATATAATCAATTAAGGCAGATTGTCCGTATTTTTTTATGTTGTTTACAATTTCTTTTACAAGCTCATTCTCTTTGTCAAAATCTAAATGAGAAGGCCGATGCAAGGATTCCATAATTTCGGATATACTTTTTTCTCTGCCATCAAATAAAGCAATCATTTATTTATTCCTCCAATACTTTTTCTATACAATCTATAAGCTGAGTTATGTCATCTTTTTTGGTTTTTAGACTTACTCTATTAACAATAAGTCTTGCACTAATATCACATATTTCTTCTAGTACCACCAATCCATTTTCCTTTAGAGTTCTTCCACTTTCTACTATATCTACAATTACATCCGATAATCCAACTATGGGTCCTAACTCTACTGAACCATTTAGCCTAATGATCTCCACATTTTCTCCTATACTTGTAAAATACCTTTTTGCAATATTAGGATATTTGGTAGATACTCTCCTGTGTGCTTTATTAATCCATGAATTTTCCTTATGGGGAAATCCCGCCACCACCATTTTGCATTTGCCAAAACCTAAGTCTAGAATTTCATAAACCTTACTTTGAGCTTCTAATAAACTATCTTTACCTGCAATACCTATATCCGCTGCTCCATATTCAACATAAGTGGGTACATCACTAGGTTTGACAATTATAAAGCGTAAAGATTGCTTTGGAAAGCTAAAAACCAATTTTCTTGAAGATAGATCCAAATCCTCCAATCCTTCAACAGCTTTGCTTAATAGCTTTAATGTCTGATCCCCTAGGCGACCTTTAGGTAAAGCTATAGTTAACATAACTCCCCTCCCTCTGGCTCTTTACTTGCATCAATAATTTGAGAAATCCCTTTCAGTTTTGCGTATTCTTCAGCAGTATAAGTATTTTGGGAACTATGAAATATCTCTACTCGCTTGCCTTGGCGCCTTAAGTTTTGAGCTATTTTATATCCCTGTTTTCTATGTGTCTTATCAACCACTACCAGTATATCAATGCTAGGTATAGAAATTAAACTTTGCTGTCTCTCAAGAGCCATAAGTGTATTTTTTAGGTTAATTGCAAATCCTGTTGCAGGAATATCATAGCCAAACTCTGACAGTAACCTATCATAACGTCCTCCAACGCATATAGGAAAGCCTAAATTTTTTGTAAAAACTCTAAAAATAATACCAGTATAATAATTAAGGCTGTGAACCATTCCCAAATCCAGAGTTATAAATTCGTGAAGTCCAAAATCTTTAAGGATATCATATATCTCCATGATATTCTGAATAGCCTTTTGACATCTAGGATATCTATCATAGCGAGATGCTATCTTATGTATATCTATGTTTCCATAAAGTTTTGGCAAATCCAGAAACACTTCTTTTAGCTCTATATTTATAGGAAGTTCTTCAAGAAACTCTTTTAGGGCCAATATATTTTTGTCTTCGATTAATGCTCTCAATTGGCTGGCAGTTTGGAAATCTAAATCCGCTTCTTCTACCAAGCCCTTAAAAAATTCTACCTGCCCAATATCTATTTGAAAATCCTCTAAACTTAAATCCAAAAAACACTCTATGGCCGTTGATATTACTTCAGCATCCGCTTCTGGACCTTCAATGCCCATAAGCTCAATACCTGCCTGTGCAATCTCCCATTGTTTCCCCATATGGGGCTGTTGGTAACGGTAAATATTGGATAAATAAGAGAGCCTTATTGGTAGAGGGTTCTCTTTAAATTTAGTTGCCACCAAACGGGCTATGGGAGTAGTCATATCAGGTCTCATAACCAAAATCTGATTGCCTGGCCCTACTATTTTCAGCATTTGTTCTTGTTCAATGAAACCAGTTCCATTAGTAAAAACGTCCAAATATTCAAAAACAGGAGTTTCTATTTCATCATATCCTCTACTATAAAATACTCTACGGACGATATCTTCAATCCTTCTTTTGTTGTAACACTCTTCTGGTAAACAATCCTGCAATCCTTCAGGAATTTGTCCCCTATAATTACTCAATTACATCCCTCTTTTTAATATTTTATCATGATAAAGTAATGTTGTATTAAAGTAACTTTATTATACTCAATTCAATTATGGTAGTCAATATCAAAATTTAAGAAAATTAAAAAGTCTTCCTAACTAAATTAACAAATGAACTCATATATAAAGAATTTTATTAAAAGCAAATTATAAATCTTGAGCTAATATCACAAATTGTGGTAAAAAAGTTGACGAATATAGCAGATAGATTATAAAATAACAGTAAATCTTTTTTAGAGGTGTATGAATTTGCTTGTAGATTACCATATACATACCAATCACTCTATTGATGGGGAAATGACTATAGATGAAGCCTGTATTAAGGCTATTAACCTTGGGATAAAGGAAATTGCCTTTACAGACCATATTGATTTAGATTGGCCAGATCCAGAATTTGATTTTGACACCATTGATTTAGAAAAATATTTTACAGATATAGAAAAAAACAAAACAAAGTATAAGGGACAGCTTAAAATAAAGGCTGGTATAGAAATTGGTTTACAACCTCATGTGTTAAATGAAACAGCCAAAATAATAGAAGACTATCCCTTTGATTTTGTAATAGGCTCAGTACACATAATTCAAAGAATGGATCCCTACCGAGGAAAATATTATATTGGTAAGACTAAGGAAGAGATTTATAGACTCTATTATGAGGAAACCCTTAGATTAATAGAAGATTTTTCCCATTTTGACGTACTAGGTCATATTGGCTACATAAAAAGATATTCTCCCCTGCCTTATAATAAGGAAGATGAACTATTGCACTTAGATCTCATTGATGAAATTTTTAAAGTATTAATAAAAAAAGGTAAAGGAATTGAAGTAAATACATCTGGCTATCGACATGTTTCAAATTGCCCCATGCCTCCTTTAGAATTAATTATGAGATATAGGGAGCTAGGGGGAAATATAATAACTTTAGGTTCAGATTCCCATAAGCTAGATGATTTCGGTTTTGGTCTAAAATCTGGGCTAGAAACTATAATGCGGGCAGGTTTTGATCAAATTACTACTTTTACTAATAGAAAACCTTATTTTCATCGCATTAGAAAAAAGGAATAGGCTTAATTTATAATTGCCTATTCCTTTATATAAATATATTTATGAACATCAAGATTATGTTCATATGCAAAACCCCTATAACAAAGCGTTGAAAAAATTCCTTTATGTATCTTTCCTATGCTACTTATGATGGTGTAACATGAACCTGGTAGCTTTGATTAAGTTTTTTGCTATACGTTATATTATCTATGGAAATATATATTTTTTCAGATTCTCGCCAAACTTCTAAAGGTAGTATGCAATATATCTTCACATTACCATTATCATCATAAGGCATAGAGGGATACAAATAGCTTCCTGTTTCAATGATCTCACCAAAGTGATTTTGAACTGTTATAACATTAGGTACGTTTATACTTCCTCTATTTACAGTTGATAATAAGCTTTTCTCATTACTACTAAAAAGATATTCCATCGTTAATATTGTATCATTATCCCTATTATCAGCATTGTCCCATATCAGCTCTATTTCAACATGATTATCTTTGAAATGCAAAGTTTCTAAAATAATATCTGTATTTATTACTCGGGCTAATGGCATTTTTATAGTGTGAATACCTTTCTTTTTATTAGTAATACCAGTATCAATGGTACACTGAATAGAATCTTTTCCTATCAAGCTTAAAGATTCTATTTTTATATCAAATGAATCTGGCAATTCGTTAAAGGGTTGAATTTCTATGTGGTACTTAGACTCATCTTGATCTATCAAAACAGGGCTTTTATCAATTATGAATTTTTCGTCTTTATCCGTAACGATTTGAGCCTGTATTTTGTATATGGTTTCAGGATTTGATCCTTTATATGTAAAATATATCTTACTATAAGAAACTCCGGCTTCCAATGCATATAGTTCTATATTATATTCTTCTACTTCAATAGTGCTATCAAGCTTAAACTTTTTTATAGGCTCCTCAGTATAAATAGCCTTTGGATCTATATTAATAGCATCAAAATCATATTTTGTGTCCTCAATAAATAGTATGGGTTTAAAAAATAATTGAATATCATTTTCTTCCTCATTTATTGGATGAACAGATGTTATTCTTAAAAAGCTATAAAAGTTGTTATTATAAAAGAACCCTTTTTCTGTTGAGGTGCCAACTGAATCCCTAGGGTGAATTTCTCTAGCCCGGGTATTATCATCAATAATAAAATATCCCCCTAAGTAAGCAACCTGATCAATATTTTCAACATGATAGAAGATAAAAGCATCTCTACTGTTATACCATATCCTATCTATCTTCAATCTATAATGGGTGTCTGGAATATTAAAAGTTTTATGTATTGGCTTTACCATATCCAATTGTTCTGCCCTAATAAGACCAGGAATGGAATCATAATAATATTGTCTTATAGCATTAGAATTGGGATCAATATCAACACTGGTATCTTTTTTTCTATTCTTATATACAAAAGAAAATAGAACAATGAGCACAACAACTATCAAAATCATGATTTGATAAACAAGATATTTTTTTCTCAAGGGTTCTGCCTCCTTTATAATAAAGGACTTAGATATATCTATGATAGCACACTTCATAGTCAAATTCAGCCAAAATTCCAAAAAAATCTCCTTTAAATGATAAAATTAAATCATTTAAAGGAGATTTTAATATTACTTAGAATCAATAATCCTCGTATATGTATGGAATAGTATCATAAAAAATATTTTCTAACGCTTTAATCTTATCTTTATTATTTATTTGGATCTTTTTGTACCTTATAGCTTGTTCTACCGTATAATATCCCCATAAAAGCTGAGACAGAACCGATATCTGAATTACAAAATCAGGTGATTTATTAGTAGGGGAGACTAATAACCTATTTTCATTGCCCTTTAGATTTATGCTTATATTGTTCCATTCAAGTAAAGGATCAATAACTTGTATCACTAGTTCATCATCATCTCTAATAGGAAGATTTTTAAGAGCTTTTTCTACATCAACTATTCTTCCCATTACAAAGGGCTTTTCCTGTTTTATGACACCCAATTCTATTATTTGAGGCAGGGGTGAAAGACCCAATTTATGTTGCAGAAATACTTTTTTATTTTCTAATGAAAAGTTTAGAGCAATTTTTAACATTTCTTTATATGTATCTATGTCTTTACAACATATTTCCCTTATACTAAGTCCATCTTGGTCATTCACTAAAAACATATATCCCATAGTTTGATTATCTTTTTTGAATATATATCCATCCCCACCATCTATTCGAGCATCTGATAAAATCCTATTCCAATCCTGCTTGTTTCTAATAACATATCCATTTAAATCCTTGGTATAATAAGAGTAGCACTTATTTAAATCCTCCAAATCTTCAGGTAAACTTATAGGTCTTATGTCGCCATGGATATGAGTACCCTCTAGATAGTTAAAAAAATTATTTATATGGCCTGTATATAAATTATAGGAATAACAGGTCTCCCAGCCATATTTTCTATAGAAGTTATAGTTAAAGGGCAACAATATGCTAACCCACTGTTTTCTTTCCCTCATTTCTTCAAGGCTTTTATATAATAACTTGGACACATAGCCTTTACCCCGATCCTCTGGCCAGGTGGAGACACCTACAATATATGAAGTCTCCATATTTTTACCACGTATTGAGATATTATAGGGAAGAAGCTGTAAGGCAGAGCATATTCGACCATAATTACATACTACTAAAGTATTCTCATGTTGATATCTAGTATCAAAAAACCAATGAACAAAATTTGGAGAATCATCAAAACAATATTCCCATAGTTTTATAACAGCTTTTTTTTCATTGGGCTTAGCTGTTCTTATATTCATGATTCTCACCTATTCAAATATCCCGTGTATTTGACTATCATTTTATGAGGATAATAGGATTCTTTAGCCTTTCTAAGCCCAGGTAAGCCCATATCTTCTTCTCGATTTATATATGTATATTCACTCCAGCAATGCTCAGCAAATTGCTGATTAATCATGGCATAGCTACCATGGTAATCAGTATTGGCCTTTTCAATATGAATTACAGCCATGTCAGGATTTAACTCTTCACCTAAAGAAAAAGCCTGAATTTTACCATGAATTCTTAAAGCACCGCCTTTAATACCCAGGGTTTCCATATTTCTTAAGGCTTCAACTATAGCTACCCTTTCTTCCATAATTCCTGGATCATCAGGGCGCGCAGCTGCCCATTCCATGGCTGCAATTAAGCATTCTTCCACATTATCATCAGTTATAGTCTCATAATTCCATTCATATCGCTTTTTGAATTTATTGATATGATTGCGTTTTTTCTGATACTTTCTTCCCTTTAAATTAATTAGATCTTCAGATAAATATACATAGTCGTACATGTCTCTATCATCTTCATATCTGAATACTCCAGGCAAGGCCTTATCCATAATTTCTTTAATAGGCTCTGTAATAGCCTTGATTATTACTGGAAAGCCATTTTTCTGAAAATATTCCACCATCATCATTAGGGCCCTATCAAATCCTTCCTCTTGACTTCCAAGAGGTGGGAAGATTATTGGGAATTTATTTCTATATTGTCCAATCAAACATAAGTGATCTTCATATACTGTAAAAGTTAATTTATAATGATATCTCCATATAAAAAAATTAGTAAAATTAAATTCTGAGTTTTCATGGGGCTTTTTTCTAATGTATTCGTCAAAAATTGGTTTATCTTCTATTTCAATGTTTTTAAAATCTTTTTCTTGAAACAATGTTACCCAATACCTCCTTTACCTCATAAATATATAACACTAAAACATAAGCTTGAAACACATCTGCTTCTATTTTTTACTATATTGAACCTGGTCCAATTGTTTTGCCCCTCTACTGTCAAGATCCACCATGGCTTTTTTTATTATATCTAGAACAGGTTCTAACTTCTCATAATAAATTACTATAAGATCCCCAGGTAATGCTTCACTTATGGCTTTATTAAGTGCCTGTGTTTCAGAAAGGATTACTTCAATATGATCTTTTCCCATTCCTTGAGATAGGACTCCTTCTTCTAAAAGTTTAGCTACCTCTCCCTTCTTTCTGTTTCTTAAATCAGAATCTTCCTTAATAATTATCTTATCAAAAATTGTTGCAGCAATGCTACCAATGGCTTTTATTGTAGAATTATCTCTATCTCCAGGTACACCAATAATGCCTATTAATCTAGATGCCCCCATTTTTTTGATTGCCTCGCCCATAAGTTTATAACCGGCTATATTATGCCCATAGTCTACTATTACTCTAAAGTCCTTAATATTAAATACGTTAAAGCGGCCTGGGTTTTGTAGCTCGTCTGAATAAAAAGAGGTCATAGCCTTCTCAATTATGGGAAGTGGCACCATCATAGAATATGCTGCTGCTATTGCTGCAAGACAATTTTCTATATTATGTACTAACCTACCACCATAAGTTGCTGGTATCTTGGATATATGTAAACTCTGGATGTTTCCATTACCTGTTGCTATGGTCACATATTTGTTTCTTAAAAAAACAGCTTTACCTCCTGCCAAAATATGTTTATGAATAATTAAGTTATCTTCCTGTTTTGAAAAATATATAATGTTGCAATTTACCCTATTAGCTGCTTGCACAACCATGGGATCATCAGCATTCAAAACAGCATATCCATTTGATTTAACGGATTCAATCACCAGAGATTTTATAAAAAGTAAATCATCTAGAGTTTCCACACCATCTATTCCTAAATGATCTTCGCTTAAATTGGTTAAGACTCCTACATCACTTAAATCGTAAGCCAGCCCAGATCTTATTATACCACCTCTTGCTGTTTCCAGCACTGCTATATCAATAGTTTTATCCATAAGCACAGTTCTAGCGCTTATGGGGCCTGTAGTATCGCCTTTTACAAGACATTTATCGTTTATGTATATACCGCCGGTTACAGCCATTCCTACGTTCATTCCATATACCTTAAAAATATGAGATATCATGCGTGCGGTTGTAGTCTTGCCATTAGTTCCGGTTATGGATATTATTGGCACCGAATGTTTTGCAGTTGGCGGAAATAGCATATCCACTATTAAGTCAGCTACTTTTCGTGGCTTTCCTTTTGAAGGGAAAAGATGCATACGAAGGCCTGGAGCTGCATTTACTTCTATAACTGCCCCACCATTGGTTGAAATAGGTTTTGATATATCTGGACATGTAATATCTACTCCTGCTACATCAAGTCCAATAATTTGACTTGCTCTAACTGCAATATCTCCATTTTCTGGATGGATTTTATCAGTACAATCTATTGCCTCTCCTCCTGTACTGATATTTCCATTTTGTTTCAAATAAACTTTTTTACCTTTTGGTGGAATGTCATCCAATTTGTATCCCTGTTTTAATAAAACCCTTAGACTAATATCATCTATTTTTATTTTTGTAAGAGGTTTCTCATGCCCCAGCCCTCTTCTAGGATCTTTATTAGCTATTTCCACTAGTTCCGCAATACTATGCACCCCATCACCGATAACATGGGCAGGAATCCGCCTTGCAACAGCCGCTACTCTGCCGTTTATTACAAGAACTCTGTAATCATTTCCTTTAATACACTTTTCCACTAATACCTTGCTATCAAATTTAGAAGCGATCATGAAAGCATCAGCTACTTCACTTGGACTATTAACATCTAGAGATACACCTTTTCCTTGATTTCCTCTTTCAGGCTTAACTACTACCGGATATCCAATTTTTTCCGCTATATCTAAAGCTTGCTGTAGTGTTTTACAAACGCCTCCTTCCGGTACTGGTATCCCTACCTCATCAAGGATCATTTTTGTTGTTGTCTTATCACAGGCGATATCCACTGCAATACAGCTGGTATTTTCCACTATTGTGGCCTGTATTCTCTTTTGGTATTTACCATAGCCTAATTGAATGATGCTATCATTTCCAATTCTTGTAACAGGTATTTGTCTTCTCTCAGCTGCTTCTACAATTGCTTTTGTACTTGGACCCAACTGATTTTCATATACCTTCTCTTCTACAATATCTAGAGCACTATTAAGGTCAAAAGGCTGCTGATTGCACAAAGATTTTACTAGTTGGACAGCTACTTTTGCTACTTCTAAACCTCTGGTTTCATCTATATATTCAAAGACTATAGTATAAAGAGAAGTGTCTTTGATTCTTCTAGCCTTCCCAAAACTTACATCTTCCCCCAATATATTCAATAGTTCTAGGGCTATATGTTCAATCACATGGGCCATGTAAGTTCCTTCATACAATCTTTCTACAAACCCTCCTGGATAGCCAAGAGAGCATTTGTGTTCATATAAACCAGGTAGGATTTCAAGGAGTTTAGCATTAAAATTTTCAATATCTTTAGATGAAATATCTATCCATTCACCTAAGTCTACAACCATTTTTATAGTCTTTCTATGACTATATATATTCCTTCCTTTAAAAGCCTTAAGCTCTATGATCTTCAAGTCACTACCTCCTAAGTATAGGTTTTCGAGTTTTAATATTATATTTATATCCTGCTGGCAATACATGCATTTTTATATTTGTAAAAGCCAATATTTCATCGGGTTCTAGTTCCGATACATTGCTATAATCCGAATGACTTCCGTCTATAATTGTAACTGCATTAGATCCTATGACCTCAAAAATAGCAGCATCATTTATAATTAATGCCGTATCCTCATCAATTCCAATTCCCAAAACATGGGGATTTTGGGCTATAGCAGTCAATAGCCTCCCTATCCTACCTCTTTGAGCAAAATGTTGATCTATTACAACATCTTTAAGTAATCCCAAGCCAGGTGCCATTTTCAGTGTGCATTTTCTAGGTGCATCTTCATTGTTACCTGAAATTATCATAGTTTCACTCATAACTGATGCTCCGGCACTGGTTCCAGCAATTATAGCACCGCTATCATAAGCTGTGTATAGAGCATTTTCAGCTCTAGTACCTCCCATTACAGATGTAATACGCAATTGATCGCCACCTGTTATAAATATACAAGAGGCCTGACTTATTAACTGACTTTTTTCTATCTCATTGGCATCCTGCCTAGTTCGAATATGGACTGCAGAAATATGGGAGGCCCCCAATCTTTCAAAAACTTCAATATATTCCCTAGCAGTTTTCTCGGGATACTCTGTTGCTGCTGTTAATATTACCACATCCCCTTCTCTAGATTTGGATAAATCTATAAGGGTCTTTAATATTGTGCAGTCCTCTTTTTTGTCTTCAGCTCCGCCAATTATCATCAAAGTTCCTTTTATAACTTCCTCCATATCCTTTCTCCTATTCACAGCAATGATATTATTTTCTCTTATTCTAATAATTTTATTCCAAATTTTACATTAAAAAATGAGGGTCCCATACTACTAATATGAGAACCCCCATTTTCCTGATTTATCTATCTACTTTTGACTTTTCAGCTCTTTGAGCATCTGATTCTTTAATTACATCCAATATTTTTTTACGTCTTCTCTGTCCATCTAAATAGCTCAAGCCTGTTAAAATAGGTAAAATAGCAATTGGTATAATAGCAATATATGGCATTTTATCCTGGAAAGTTATGAAAAGTTTAGTATACGGAGCCAAGCATATCCTAAGAACTATTTCTGCATAGTTAACTTTAGCCTCTATTATTATTGCTAATATGTATAGAATCAATACAGGTATAGATGCTATTAGTCCAATTATAAAACCTTTCGGCTTCCAAAATATATTTCGTTTTAGATCACTCTGACTAATATAGCTAATATCAGAGTAAATTATAAACCACAAGAAAAAAATTAGTAATAGCCCGATCAACCATTGATAGATTTCATTATTTTCCCACAAGCTCATCAATGGTATCATGAGAAAAAATTCTACTATAGAAATTATGATATGAGTGCCAATAAGCTTTAAGCTTAATTTACCAACTCCCATAAGATTCATCCTTCCAAAAAAGATATAATTTCTCACCCTATATCTTCCTAGTACTGTTATATCCTAATAATTAGCATAAGCCTTTATTATAATATTGTATAACATAAGTCAATAGTTTACTAGCTAAATACCATATTGTTTTTTATTTTTCTTGAAAACATACACAGCAGCTTGAGTCCTGTCAGAAACATCTATCTTTTTGAATATATTTGAAACGTGATTTTTTACCGTCTTATCACTAATAAATAATTCATCTGCAATCTCACGATTATTTTTCCCTTCTGCTATCAACAATAGTACCTCTATTTCTCTCTGTGTTAAATTGTCTTGCTCTAATTCCTTAATTATATCTCTAGTGCTAATATCATCATTGTCTTTTTCAAGATTATTCATATTATCAATTATATTAGGATGGATGTATTTCTCTCCGTTATGAACAACACGAATAGCTTCAATAAGCTGATCAGATTCAGCATCCTTCATAATATAACCTGAGGCTCCTGCTTTCATGGATTTTCTGAGATATTCCCTGTCTTCATGAATTGTTAAGACTATTATTCGAGCAGTAGAACCTCTTTCCTTCAATTCCTTAATAGCTTCCATTCCGTTTTTTATAGGCATATTAATGTCCATAAGTATGACATCAGGCTTAGTTAATAAGGCTTTTTCTACTGCCTCCTCCCCATTCTTTGCTTGGGCAACAACTCGAATATCATCTTCTAATTCTAATATCTGTTGTAAACCTTTCCTCATAAGTGAGTGATCGTCTGCAATCATGACGTTAATCATTTGTAATTTTTCACTCCTTTTCTTGTGGATTTAATGGAATTTCGATTCTCACTGTCGTGCCTTTCCCCACACGGGAATTAATACTAAATTTCCCTTTCATAAGTTCAGCTCGTTGTTTCATGCTATAAATCCCAAAACCACCATAATCAATATTTCTTGATGGGGCAAAACACTCGTCTGTTATATCAAATCCTTTACCATTATCTATTACCGAAGCTATTAACATATCTTCTATTATCTTTAAACTAATAAATACCTGAGTAGCGTTTGCATGCTTTACAACATTGTTCAAAGCTTCCTGAATTATCCTAAAAACTGCTACTTCTATTAGGGGATTAATACTTACATACTCTGGATAAGTTTCCAAAATCACATCAATATTAGTTTCATTCATAAATCGATTGGTATATTGCTTTAAGGTGGCGATTAGTCCAAGATCATCTAGTGACATAGGACGAAGATCGAAAATTATCCTACGTATCTCTTGAAGAGAGCTTCGCACTAATTTTTTAAGATCTCGAATTTCTTCGCGAGCCCTGTCTACATCCATATCCACTAATTTCTCGCACAATTCTGTTTTTAAAGCTAAGTTAGAAAGGGATTGGGCAGGACCATCATGTATGTCTCTTGCCACTCTTTGACGCTCTTCCTCTTGGGCCATGATGATTCTTATACCCATCTCTTCTTTCTTTTGAATCTCTAAAATAGTGTCATCTAAATTTGTAAGAGCGATTTTTAGATAATTCATGGCTGAAGCAACATGACTTGTTATATATTCTGCTCTTTCCAAGGTTGAGCGCATCCTTCTTAATTGATGTTCTAAATCAGTACGTTGAGCTATAAGCTGTTCCTCTTGTTTTCTATAAATAAGGACCTGAATCTGTAAATCTTTAGTTTCGTCATAAGCTTTTCTTATATCCTCTTCATCATATTTTTTTAAGTTCTTGCTAATTACCATAAGTTTATATCTGCTCTTTCTTTCTAGCTTTTCTAACCGCTCCACCTCTTCAATAGTTTTGACTATTTTTACTTGTAATGCCTCAAGACAGGACTCAAGTCTCTTGCACTCCTGCCTACACTCCTCAGCTATTTCAAATATTTCTTTTTTCCCTTTTTCTATTGCTGCTATGGTTTTTTGAACTATTTGATCCATCTGTGCTAAATGTACAGAATCTTTGGCCACTTTATCAATCTCCTATGTATAAAAATATAATTGAAATATTGAAACATAATAAATATACACAACTCTATTATTTCGACATTTTTTTATTATTTCCTCTTTATTAGTAGCAGAAATCCTTATATTTACAAAAGAATATTAAAAAGACACTGTTTGTACTCAGTGTCTTAGCATGTAACTATCTCATTTTCTGTTATTATCATATCCAACGGGACATCCAAAGAGTCTACTGGCACTTCCTCTATAAGTTGAAAATTATATGCTAATCCTATTTTAAGTGTATTTGCGGATACAGTTTTGAGAAAACCATCGTAATAACCTTTGCCATATCCTAGCCTATTCCCTTTTCTATCGAATGCCAAGCCAGGCACTAAAACAATCTCTAGCGTTTCCGGTTCAATTGGTCTTATTAAGTCACTTTTCGGCTCTAAAAGTCCAAAATGTGAAGATACCAATTCATTCATATGAAAAATCTGAGATGCAATAAGCTCTGTAGTTTCTGGTACACATACTGGTACTGAAACATTTTTTTCATCCTTTAAAAGCTGCTTTATTATCTCAATTGTTCTGACTTCGCTTCTTACACTTACATAGCTCATATAATTTTTATAGGAGCTATTATTTAACAGTGAATTTAATTGGTCTTTAATTTTTTTGCTTCTGTCCAATATTTCCTCTTCACTTAGTTTATTCCTTAACTCTTGCATTTCTGTTCGAAGTTTCCTTTTTTCCTTAATTATATCCTTCATATTAACCCTCCACATATATACGAGGAACCCTTTTATTTATATTAGTAATAACCTCATAGGAAATAGTACCATATAATTTAGCTATATCATCAGCAAAAATCCTCTCATTGCCTTGCTGTCCTAACAATACTACATCATCACCTATCTGTGCTTCTGGTATGTCTGTAACATCCACTAGCATTTGATCCATGCATATATTACCTATTATGGGGGCTTTCTTACCTCTTATAATAACCCAGCCCCTATTGCTTAATAGCCTGCTATAACCGTCACCATACCCTACAGGAAGGGTGGCTACTTTTCTTGGTTCTTCAGCTATATAAGTTCTTCCATAGCTAACACTACAACCTAAACCAATCTCCTTTATATAAACTATTTTAGTGTACCAGTTAAGAATCGGTTCAAGCTCTAAGCCTTGCCTTCTGCTGTACTTGGGTTCATAGCCATACATTCCTATACCTGTTCTAACCAAATTATAATGGGATTCAGGATAATTAATTATTGAAGCTGTATTGGCAGCATGAATCCATCTAGGTTTTATACCTGCTTTTTTTATTTCGTCTAATACCTTATTAAAACGCTCTAACTGCATTAATGAGTATCCATTGTCATTACACTCATCTGCACAGGCAAAGTGGGTGAATATACCTTCTAATATTAGATAATCCATTTTCTCTATTTCAGCACATAGACTAGTAGCTTCATCTATATCTCTAACTCCAATTCTACCCATGCCACTATCTATTTTAACATGTACTTTGACCTTCTTTTGTTTGTTTCCTGCTTTTTGGTTTATCAACCTAGCCATATCTATAGTAAAAACACAAACTGATAGATTATAATCTATTACTAAATCTATTTGATTAACATCAATACCACTTAAAACTAATATATCACAATTTATACCTGCTTCTCTTAGCTGAACACCTTCTTCCGGCACAGCAACTCCCAAAAGCCTAGCCCCTGATTTTAAAGCCTGCTTTGCTATTTCCACAATTCCATGCCCATAAGCATTGGCCTTAACAACCGCCATTAATGCAGTTCCAGGGTTAAGCAGGCCCATTAATTTTTGTATATTTCTATCCAACTTAGTAAGACTTATTTCTACCCTAGTAGGTCTCATAAAATCACCTCTAAGGCCATTATACCTATCATATATTCTTTTTTCTAGAGCCACATCTCCTCTTTTTTATATAGTAGTGGCATATAAGGGGTTAAAGCTCATATACTTCTTGACTAGATAAAATATTAATCTTTTTCTCTTTTAAAGCTTTAATGGCTCTATCTGTATCATTTAGCTTAAAAAGGATCAAAGCTTTCTGAGAGGGCCTTCTTACAAATGAATAAAGGTACTCTATACTGATCTGGTGATTACTAAGTATTTCAAGAACTTGATGTAATCCTCCCGGACAATCGGGCACTTCCACTGCCAATACATCTGCTGTGTTTACAGTAAAGCCCGCATTCTTTAAGACTTTTACAGCTAGCTGAGGCCTATTTACTATCATTCTGATTATACCAAAATTAGCAGTCTCAGCTATAGATATGGCGCTGATATCTATATTGTTTCGACTTAATACGTCAGTAACTTGTACCAAGCGACCCTTTTTATTTTCTAAAAACACAGAGATTTGTTTTACAGTCATTTTATCTCCCCTCTTATTTTCTTCTATCAAGCACTCTTACAGCTTTACCCTGGCTTCTCTCTATGGTTTTGGGTTCAACTAGTTTCACCTTGGCAGATAATCCTAGGGTACATTGAATTTCATTGGCAATCCTTTGTTTTAAATTTTCTAATTTGCGTACTTCATCGGAAAAGAGGTTTTCGGATACTTCTATCCATACCTCTAAACTATCCATATTCCCAACCCGATCAATAACCAAAAGATAATGTGGCTCTGCCTCGCCAATATTCACTAAGATGCTCTCAATCTGAGAAGGGAATACGTTAACTCCGCGAATAACTAGCATATCGTCTGTCCTTCCCAGAACCTTATGCATTCTAACATGGGTACGACCACATGGGCATGGCTCATAAGTGAGTTTGCTTATATCTCTGGTCCTATACCTTATAACAGGGATTCCTTCTTTAGTAATAGTAGTAAAAACTAGCTCTCCTTCACTCCCTTCAGGAAGCACCTCACCTGTTTCAGGATCAACTATCTCAGGAATAAAATGATCTTCCCAAATGTGTAAACCATTCTTGTGTTGGCATTCACTGGCAACCCCTGGTCCAATTATTTCACTTAATCCATAGATGTCAATAGCAGTAATTTTTAATTTTTCTTCTATCTCCTGGCGAAGCTCTTCGGTCCAAGGTTCAGCACCCAATATACCATACTTTAGTTTTAGCTCATCCCTAGGTATATTCATTTCTTCTAACACTTCAGCAATGTGCAAGGCATAGGAGGGAGTGCAGGCAAGGACTGTAGTACCAAAATCCCTCATAAGCATAACCTGCCTCTTAGTATTGCCGCCAGATATGGGAATAACCGAAGCCCCTAAACGCTCAGCCCCGTAATGTACTCCTAATCCACCAGTAAAAAGACCATAGCCGTAAGCTATTTGTATAACTGAATCCTTTGAGGCTCCACCACAAGTCAAGGTTCTGGCCATAAGTTCTGACCAGGTAGTAATATCTTGCCGTGTATATCCTACAACTGTGGGCTTCCCTGTAGTGCCGGAAGATGCATGAATTCTTACTATTTCACTTAATGGAACAGCAAAAAGTCCATAAGGATAGTTATTCCTTAAATCATCTTTTGTAGTGAAAGGCAATTTGCTTAGATCCTCTATTCCTTTAATATCTTCAGGCACAATGCCTCTTTCTTGCATTAAATTGCGATAATAAGGAACATTATAGTATACCCTCTCAACGGTTTTAACTAATCTTTGACTTTGCAATTCCCTTAGTTTCTCGCGTTCCATGCATTCAGAAGGTTTATTCCAGTACATCATA
>CALKWV010000077.1 GCA_938003915.1 uncultured Bacillota bacterium
ATGCTCCCCTATACATTTTAAAAGCTGATGGGGGAACCACCAGCCTATCTTCAGCCGAAGAGCGGCCTGTTGAGACTATTTTTTCAGGCCCTGCTGCCAGCTTTATGGGTATTAATGCTCTGCTGCATACTGACAAAGACGCCTTGCTTTTAGATATAGGCGGTACAACCACTGATATTTTCTTTTTAGCTGATGGAATACCTCTCTTTGAACCTTTGGGTATAGAAATAGGCTCCTATAAAACATTGGTTAGAGCCCTATATAGTCATTCTATAGGTTTGGGAGGAGACAGCAGTATTGATATAGAAAAAGGTCAGCTTAAAATAGGACCAAGAAGAGAAGGTCCTCCTTATGCCTTAGGTGGTCCTAAGCCTACTCCTACAGATGCATTAATTGCTCTGGACAAGATGAGAATTGGCAATAAAGAAAAAGCCATAAAAGCCATGAAAATATTAAGTCAAGAACTTAATCTATCAGCGGAAGATACAGCACGCAAAATCCTGGATACCATGGGGGATATAATAAAAAATGAGGTAGACAAATTACTTGCCCAAATAAATAGTAAGCCTGTATACACTGTTAAAGAATTATTGTATGGCAAGAAAATTGAGCCCCAGCTAGTACACATGATAGGTGGCCCAGCCGAATTTTTAAAGTCCATACTAGAAAAGAAGTTTAGTCTGCCTTGCTATTTCCCCAAGCACTATCATGTAGCCAATGCCATAGGGGCAGCCTTGGCTAAAATTACTACAGACATCACCTTGATAGCAGATACCTCACAAGGTACCCTATCTGTACCAGAAACAGGTGTTTATGAAAAAATAAGTAGAAATTACGGATTAGAATCTGCCAGACAGAGGGCCATTGATCTGCTTATAGAGCGGGCTATCTCTTTAGGTGCATCTGAGGACGAAATTGAAACTGAAATTATTGAAGAAAGTGTCTTTAATATGGTAAGAGGTTTTTTTACCAGTGGGAAAAATATCAGAATTAAGGCTCAGATAAAGCCTGGACTTATTGGTGAAATAAAAGGTGATAAGAATGATTAAAGCTAAAAATAAATTAGGTCTTGTTTTCTTTCCTGCTTTTGATTGGGCTATAAGCTCTACTCATCCCGAAAGGGAGGAAAGACTCCTATACACTCAGGATCAACTTTTTGAGGAAGGAATACAAGATATTGAAGGAATATACTTCTATAATCCTGTTATAGCTACCGAAAAGGATATTCAAAGGGTACATTTCTGTGTACCTGATGTAAAGTCTAGACTTACAGAGTCTCACTTTATCTCAGCAGGTGGTGCCATCAAAGCCTTTGAAGCTGTTATGAATGGTGATGTAGATAAATCTTTTGCCCTGGTTCGCCCCCCAGGCCATCACGCTCAAAGGGTGGTCTATGGGGACAGGGGATTTTGTATAATCAATGTAGAGGCAGTTATGCTAGAGAGAATAAGACAGAAAAATAAGGATTTGCGTGTGGCTATTGTAGATACAGATTGCCACCATGGGGACGGAACTCAGGATATCTATTGGAATGACAAAAATACCCTGTTTATATCCTTCCACCAGGACGGGAGAACCCTTTATCCTGGCACAGGTTTCTTGGATGAATTGGGTGGACCTAGTGCTTATGGATACAATATAAATATACCCTTGCCTCCAGGCACCGGAGAAGAAGGATTCTTATACGTATTGGATAATGTAGTACTGCCTATATTAGATGAGTATAAGCCAGATATTATTATTAATTCTGCTGGGCAAGATAATCACTACACCGATCCCCTCACTAATATGAATTTTACCGCCCAAGGCTATGCCAAGTTAAATGATAAATTAAATCCTGACATTGCAGTCCTGGAAGGAGGGTATTCTATCGAAGGAGCCCTGCCCTATATCAACTTGGGCATAATCTTGGCCATGGCAGGTATTGATTACTCCCATGTTAGAGAGCCTGATTATGATAGGGAAAAATTAAAGCAACCGGAAGATATTACGGAATATATAAAAAAGTTATCTGATATGGTTTACCAGCGGTGGCAAAATCGCGAGAGCTTAAGAGCAGATATAGTTAAGGGCAAGGATAGTATGCAAAGGGCTAGACAAATCTACTATGATACCGATGGAATCCTAGAAAAGCAAACCCAGAACTTTAAAATTTGCAATAAATGCTCAGGAGTAAATACAATCGATTCCCAAAGCGATACAGGGTACCATATATTTGCCATAACCATCCCCATAGATGCCTGCCCTGACTGCCTTGACCAAGGATATAAGCTATATAAAAACACCTCTAAATCCCATTATACAAATATTTATCTTCAAGACCGGGTAAATGATGTGTATTATTCAAAATAAACTTAGTTTGTTACAAGACAAATCTACTAAAGTAGTTTGACTAGGATAATTTAAAGCTAGCTTAGAGGATTTAAATTTTATAAGCTAGCTTCTTGTATTTGCAAAATAGTTACTTAATTTAATTAGTATCTAAATATAATACTTATACTTTTTATATTTTGTTTAATTTACAGTAAACTCTGCAGCCAAATAATGGGTATCAAATTCACCATTTTCCTTAAAGTTTAATACATCCTTTATAATCCGATACTCCCCTTTATCAAGGATGCCGTATAACCATTCCCAATTTACCTGCCACTCCCCTTTGTCTCCAAGGTTTAAGGGATAAGCAATGTCATCAAAACCATAATCTCCTTTAATAACCACAGGCACCTGGTACCATTGATCATTGATTTTTTCCTCCAATAAAAAGGACTCACTGTAGATACACTCTTTTTGTGAATTGTTCTCCAGGACTAATGTTAAACCGGTAGGAGAAACTGTACCTTCTTTTACTGTCATAGTAACTCCTTTAAGATCGTTAACCTTCTCATGTTCTGTGGGGTTCATATTTTTTGGAGGCGCTGCTTCTTTTCCACAACCACTAAAAATAACTCCTAAAAGCAAAAGTACTATTACAAAAGCCTTTTTCATTTTTTTCACCTCGATATATAAGACGAATATAAGTAAGAATAGTTGCATTCACCCAGCCAATATATTATGCCTGTTTCTTTGTCTTGGCGAAATTATATCATTTATCGACTTTATTTTTAAAATATTTATATAATATATTGAAGCCAAAGTTAATTAATAGTATAATATATGTATGTAACATACAATTATATATTTGTAGAGGAAGGTGTGAATGAAGGACAAAACAATCCCATATATAGAAATTTGGGACTTGCTTGATGATATACAGTCACTTATAAATATATTAACTCGAAAAATACAATATCAATATGATCTAACACCCCAGGAGTTGCGGGTCTTGATAGAATTAGACAGGGCTTCTGTAATGAATATCAGTGAACTGTCAAAAGCAATAAACCGAGACTTTGGAAATGTCAGTCGAACCTGCTCAATACTAGCCAAGAAAGGCTTATTGAACCGTTATCGCTCAAAAGATGATCAAAGAATTACCTTGGTAAGATTGACTCCAAAGGGAAAGGAGAAATTAAATATATTTTATAACTACAACATGGCATTGTTAAGAAGTAAAATACTAGAAAGGAATATGAAAGAATATGAAACTATGATAACAGGGATGAAAATATTTCGTTCCTTTGTTATCGAAAGAATGGAGGCATTAGATGATTAAGCGGGATAGAAATAGAAAACCTAAACCCCCAAAACCCATTTTATTCTATTACGGGATTGCATTATTAGTAGTATTATTGCTGAACTGGATTGTATTCCCCTATTTTATGAAACCTAGGATTGAAGAGGTTACCTATTCCTTCTTTTTAGATAAAATTGAAAACAATGAAGTTACAAAAGTGGAGATGGAAGAAAATCAAATATTATTCACTACTAACGGTGAATTTGGCATGCCCTCTTATTACAAGACAGGATATGTACCAGATCCAGATCTAGTATCCTTATTGCGGGCCCATAATGTAGAGTTTGGAGCTGTTATTCCAAGGCAGCCTAACTATTTTCTAAGCCTGGTACTTTCCTACGGTATTCCCCTATTAATCTTCTGGCTGATTGGCAGAAGAATGAGTAAGGTTCTAAGCGACAAGATGGGGCATGGAGGCCTGTCCTTAGGGGGAAGCGCAGGAAAGATCTATGTTCCTACGGGAGATAAAAAAACCTTTAAGGATGTAGCAGGGCAAGAAGAAGCTAAGGAAGCTCTTAAGGAAGTTGTAGATTACCTGTCCCATCCGGAACGATATTCTGAAATTGGTGCCAGATGTCCAAAAGGAGTACTATTGGTAGGGCCCCCCGGAACAGGTAAGACTTTGCTGGCCAAGGCTGTGGCTGGGGAAGCAAATGTACCCTTTTTCTCCATAGCTGGTTCTGAATTTGTAGAGATGTTTGTCGGTCGCGGTGCAGCCAGGGTCCGAGATCTTTTTGAACAGGCAAAGAAAAAGGCCCCTTGTATCGTTTTCATCGATGAGATTGATACCATCGGTAAAAAGCGGGATACTGGATTAACTACCAACGATGAAAGAGAGCAAACCCTAAATCAGTTGCTAACGGAAATGGACGGATTTGAGGGGGATTCAGGAGTTATCATCTTGGCTGCTACCAATAGACCAGAGACTCTAGACCCAGCTCTATTGCGTCCCGGTCGATTTGATAGGCAGGTACCCGTTGAGCTGCCAGATTTACAGGGGCGAATAGCTATTTTTAAGGTTCATGCGAAAAATTACAAGATGGAACCAAATATAGACTACCATCTATTGGCCCGCGCTACCGCAGGAGCTTCTGGAGCTGAGATTGCAAATATTGTAAACGAAGCTTCACTACGTGCTGTACGCATGGGACGATCTAGAGTATCCCAAGAGGATTTAGAAGAATCCATTGAAGTTGTTATTGCTGGTCATCAAAAGAAGAATGCTATTCTCTCACCTGAAGAGAAGAAAATCGTGGCCTATCACGAGATTGGTCATGCTTTGGTGGCAGCTAAGCAAAACAACACCGCCCCTATTCACAAGATAACCATTATCCCCAGAACTTCAGGTGCTCTGGGCTACACCATGCAAGTAGAGGAAACAGAAAAATCTTTGATGACCAAAACTGAAGCTTTTAATAAAATGGTTACTTTCTGTGGTGGAAGGGCAGCGGAGGAAATTATATTTGGTGAAATCACCACTGGAGCTGCCAATGATATTGAGCAGGTAACTAAAATAGCTAGGGCTATGGTAGCCCGTTTTGGTATGAGCGATAGGTTTGGTATGATGGCCTTAGAGACCAATACCAATGTTTATCTCGGAGGAGATAGTACCCTAATCTGTTCTCCAAAAACCAGTGAATTGGTTGACCGTGAAGTGCAAAATTTGATACAGGCAGCCTATGAGAAAGCAAAACTAATACTAACAGAGAATATAAGCAAGCTCCACGAGCTAGCAGAATTCCTGTATAACGAAGAAACAATAACCGGAGAACAGTTTATGGAAATTCTCAATAGAGAAAACAAGTACAGTGCATGAGAATAACAATGCGTAGGAGTAACAAAAAGCAGATGGAAATAAAAACTTATTTCTCATCTGCTTTTTGTATGTTTTTACAGAAAGCTATATTTTAATGCTCGGTCTTATTGGGCTTATAATATTATTTTATAAATAGCTGAATAAGATTGTACTTTCCAAATATTGATACCCCTATCAAAGAAACTACCGACATAATCTTGATTAGTATATCCAAAGATGGTCCTACAGTATCCTTTAGAGGATCTCCTACTGTATCTCCTATTACCGTTGCTTCATGGGTTTTAGACCCCTTGCCATGTCCTTCTATTTTACCAGTTTCAATATATTTTTTTGCGTTGTCCCACGCCCCTCCGGCGTTAGCTGTATAAAGGGCTAGCATTACAGCAGACAGAGTAGTTCCAAGTAGTAATCCTCCCACAAAATTAGGTCCAAATATAAATCCGCTTATTAAAGGTGTTATTACCGAGATTAGGGAAGGTAGCTTCATCTCCCTTATAGCACCAGCTGTGGAAATAGCAATACATTTATTGTAGTCTGGTCTGGCCTCTCCTGTAAGAAGCTTGGGATTTTCCCTAAACTGTCTCCTAACCTCATCTACCATCTGTCCTGCGGCTTTGGCAACAGCATCAATAAGCATTCCTGAGAAGAAGTATGGTAATGCAGTACCCACCATGGCACCCACAAGAGTAAGGGGATTTATGATATCTAGGATAGCCTTAAAACCTGTTGTATCCCCTGCTCCAGCTTGTGACTGCATGTAAGATACAAGAAGGGAAAGAGCAGCTAAAGCAGCTGAGCCTATGGCAAATCCCTTTCCTACAGCCGCCGTAGTGTTGCCTACTGAATCCAACTTATCAGTAATGCTTCTTACCTCATCATCTAGTTGGGCCATTTCACTTATACCACCAGCATTATCCGCTATGGGGCCATAGGTATCTACAGAAACGGTAGCCGCAACAAATGATAGCATGCCAATGGCAGCCATGGTAACTCCATAGATTCCAGCAAAATAATTGGCTGCTATAATAGTAAGCCCTAATACTAGTACTGGAGCAAATGTAGATCTCATGCCTACGGACATTCCAGTAGTTATGGTAATTGCTGGCCCTTCCACTGATGCTCTTGCTACCATCCTAGTTGGTTTGTAGTCATAACTTGTATAATACTCTGCTAATAAACCTATAATAATACCGCTTAGTACACCAGCAACTGCAGCATACCAAGGTGATAAGATCCCTATATTAAATCCTGCAGCTTCAGCATCTACTCCTTTAAACATCAAATATGTAAATACACCGTTGCCTACTATAGTTAGAATTGCCGATGTCCAAACGGAAATATTTAATTCTCTATGAGGTTCATCAGAAACCTTCTTTACTATTAAATACAAAATTCCAATTACGCTTGATACAAGTCCAATAGAGGCAAACATTACAGGATAAATAATTAACCTAGATAGAGCCTCTTCAGTTATTGGAGTAGCGGTGTTTAGGTTTGTATAGAACATGTAGCATGCTAATGTAACAGCAGCTACAATAGCTCCCACAAAGCTTTCTAAAAGATCCGAGCCTAAGCCCGCTACATCCCCTACATTGTCACCAACATTGTCGGCAATGGTAGCTGGATTGCGTGGGTCGTCCTCAGGAATATGTGCCTCAGTTTTGCCAACTAAATCTGCACCCATATCAGCTGCTTTTGTATAAATACCTCCCCCAACCCTGTTGAACATTGCAATAATACTACAGCCTAAGGCATAGCCTGATATGGTCATGGTAAAAGGGATAAAGCTAATACCCAGCCAATTGGTTACAATCACAAGATTATTAGCATCCATTTGACCCATAGCCTTACCAAAAATCAGATATACAAGTGCTAATCCCAGTAAGGCAAATCCTCCAACACAAAGACCCATTACACTTCCGCCTTGAAAGGCTACCTTCAAAGTAGAGCCTAGATTTTTAGTCTTTCTGGCCTCGTTGGATACCCTAACGTTTGTAATCGTCGCTATCTTCATCCCAATAAACCCAGCGGCACCACTCATCAAGGCACCAATTATTAAAGCTACTCCCGTATACCAAGACACTACCACTGAAAGAACAGCAGCTATGACGGCTCCTGCTACTACTACTATCCTGGTCTCATGAGCAAGAAACGTACTGGCTCCCTCCTGAATAATGCCAGCTATCTCACTCATGAGCTCTGTGCCAGTTTCCCTTTTTTTGACAGCATAATAGTTGTATGCTGCAACAGCAACAGCCATAATTACTGAGATAACAATAAATTCATACATGCCAATTTCCCCCATATTCTTTTTAAGTTGCTACCAAATCCCAATGATATAGGGAGTTAAAAAAATTAGGTAAGAACAATGATGCAAATAAACTGCCATTAACTAAATAAGAGAAGCGAAAAACTATGATGTAAAATTTAGAAAATTGATGATAAAATAATAAGTGGTTAGTATCCTTATATAATAAACTAATACTATTACATAAATATGTCAAGCTAAACAAAGACCGGAAATTATTTTTGCAATTTTTTGACTATTCTAAACCTATGGATGTCTTTCTTATATGTTTTTTATCAGTTTTTTCAAATTTGTATGGAGCATTTTTCTGTTTTATGTTATGATAGTATGGGGTACTAATAAGATAGCCAAAATATCTATTAGTGTTTATAATAATATAGTTTGCATAGCTAAACTATATATGTTTTAAAATCATTATACAAAATTTATTAGAAAAGGAGTAGGCGTATGAGTAACAAAATGACCAATAACCAAAAACTTTTGGACTGGGTCCAAGAAATGGCAGAAATGTGCCAACCTGATGACATTTACTGGTGCGATGGCTCTGAAGAAGAAAATGAGCGTCTGCTACAGGAAATGGTTGACAGTGGCATGGCTATTGAACTCAACCAGGAAAAAAAGCCTGGCTGCTATCTATTCCGCAGTCATCCTTCCGACGTAGCACGTGTGGAAGACAGAACCTTTATCGCATCTAAAAAGCAGGAAGATGCAGGACCAACAAACAATTGGATTGACCCTGATGAATTAAAAGCAACCATGAAAGAACTATATAAAGGATGCATGAAGGGTAGAACCATGTATGTTATCCCCTTCTCCATGGGGCCTATAGGCTCACCTATATCCAAAATTGGTGTTCAACTAACAGATAGTCCCTATGTTGTAGTAAACATGCGCATTATGACACGCATGGGTAAAGAAGTACTTGATGTACTAGGTGATGATGGAGAATTTGTACCATGTCTGCACTCAGTGGGTGCACCATTAGCTGAGGGCGAAAAAGATGTTAGCTGGCCTTGTGCACCTATAGAACAAAAATACATCAGCCATTTCCCAGAAGAAAGAACAATTTGGTCTTATGGTTCCGGTTATGGCGGAAACGCTTTATTAGGAAAAAAATGCTTCGCACTTCGTATTGCTTCTGTACAAGCTAGAGATGAAGGTTGGCTAGCTGAACACATGCTTATCCTAAAAATTACAGATCCAGAAGGAAACGTTAAGTATGTAACTGGTGCTTTCCCAAGTGCATGCGGAAAGACTAATCTGGCTATGCTAATTCCTACAATTCCAGGTTGGAAAGTTGAAACTATCGGAGACGACATTGCATGGATGAAATTTGGAGAAGACGGACGTCTCTATGCTATAAATCCTGAAGCTGGTTTCTTTGGTGTTGCACCAGGAACTTCTTATAAATCCAATCCTAACGCAATGGATACTATAAAGAAAAATACCATCTATACAAACGTTGCACTAACTGATGATGGAGATGTATGGTGGGAAGGAATTGATGGAGAGGCTCCCGATCATTTAATCGACTGGCAGGGCAATGACTGGACTCCAGATAGCGATAAGCCTGCAGCCCATCCTAATGCTCGCTTTACAGCACCTGCAAGACAATGTCCTTCCATAGCACCTGAATGGGAAGATCCTAAAGGAGTACCAATCTCTGCAATACTGATTGGTGGACGTCGTGCTAGCACAGTTCCACTAGTTCACGAAAGTTTTGACTGGAAGCACGGAGTATTTATGGGCTCTATCATGGGATCAGAAATCACTGCAGCTGCAATTTCTGACAATATTGGTAAAGTGCGCCGTGATCCTTTTGCTATGCTGCCCTTCTGCGGCTATCATATGGGAGATTATCTCAGCCACTGGCTAAGCATGGAAGAGAAAACATCTCCTGATAAGCTGCCTAAGATCTTCTATGTCAACTGGTTCCGTAAGGATAAGGATGGAAACTGGCTATGGCCTGGATTCGGTGAAAATAGCCGTGTACTAAAATGGATCTTTGAAAGGGTATCCGGTAAAGGTAAGGCAGTTGAGACACCTATCGGTTATATGCCTACACCTGATGCTATTGATACCGAAGGCCTTGATATTAGCGAAGAGGCTATGAAAGAATTACTTACAGTTAATAAGGAAGAATGGCTAGAAGAAGTAGCTTCCATTAGAGAGTATTACAAGATCTACGGAGACAAACTGCCTAAAGAACTAGAGAGACAGCTTAACGCTCTAGAAGAAAGACTACGCAATTCCTAATCTCTTATAAAAGATTAAAGCAAAAAGCAATTGACTGGGAATATCCCAGTCAATTGCTTTTTTAATAAACTCTACTTATTAATTTATTAATAAATTTGGTTTTTAATTTAGTATATGTCCTAATTTTATAGATTTTATTTTACAGCTTCTTCTGTATAACGATTTCCAGGATTCCAGAGCATAAACTCGTCAATCCCATTATCCTCCAAAGCTTTAATCTGTGCCCTCACTTCTTCTTCACCATATTTTATATGGCCTTTTACCCAAGTAGCGGTAAAGTCCTGAATCCAAGGCCTTATGATGGCAGGTGTTGGTATGTTTTTATTTCTCATTACAGCATCCCTTGCTGAATGATATATGGTCTCATAAGGATAAGCATCGGGTATAGGGAGTTGATAGGTATGGTTAGCATAGTGGCTTGGGTACATCATAGGACATACATAGTCCACTACATTGCTAATTGCCTCCCAGTACTGCCCTAATCCCATATCATCGGTAACAGAGGCCACAAGACCGTAGATATCTGCACCAATGTAGACCTTTTCCTTGGATAATTCCTCATAGGCATACTTTAAGAAGTTTTGTATGGTCTCTGGTTTACTTTCACCATTTGTATTTCGGTAATCCAGATACTGATCTAGCTTACCCCCTCCAGAGTCAGGAAAACGTACATAGTCAAATTGTATTTCATTAAAACCTACCCTAGCAGCTTCTTTAGCCACAGCTACATCATACTCCCAAAGCTGCCTATCATGGGGACTGGCCCAACGAAGTCCGTCTTTTTGAACATGGGCCTTGCCCGTTCTTTTATCTAAAATTGCTCGTTCCGGATACTGCTCGGTATATATAGGATCTTTAAAGGTAACTATTCTAGCAATGGTATAAATGTTGTTATCCTTAAGCTTTTTCATAAAGGCTTCAATATCCTTAATAGGTGTCAGCTCATTGGCCTTGGGAGCATATTTTTCAGCAGCCTTAGTATAGAACAACATATGGCCATTGTCGTCTTTTACGTCTATAACAAAAGTATTTATATTAGTTCTCTTGGCCATTTCAATTAGGCTGTCCAAACGACTTCCACTAGCAGAATATATAGTGAGGTAAACTCCCTTTACCTTGACTCTAGGATTTTCAGGATATTCAGTTACCTTATTCTGCGGGCTAAAATCCAAAGCTTTTAGATCAGGACTTAAAAGTTCAGTACGATCAGCAACAGTATACCCAGAAGATATCCAACCTTCTAAAGCCTGATCCCCTGCGCCATAAGAAATATATAACCACTTTGTGCCATCCTCTTCTCTAATTTTTTCATCTAAAATTTCAATGCTACTGCCTTGCATGAGTTGTCCTATCTTTTCGGCATTAGCATCAGGCTCTTTACGAACGTTAAGTCTATCAGCACTTACGTACACTATATTTTCCGGATTATTAGCTTGTCCATCTTGATCACTATCTTGATCTAAGTCTCCATCTGTATCTTGATGATTTTGTTCATTTTGATCATGATTCTCATCCTGATTTTGGGTATCATCTTTTACATTCTGAGCCCCTTCTTGCTCCTGTACAGTATCTTGTTGCTGCTGATTATGCTGTGTGGAAGATTCTCTATTTTGAACGCAACCTTGTACTACAAAAAACAGCATTAATATAGCAACTATTAAACTAAACCTTCTCACATTTAAACCCCTTTACATTCTTTATTAATTTATACCAAATTAATCTAGTATACTAGTTCAACAGCTATTACATAATGGCTATAAAGACTCACTTACAATAACCATTGTACCCATAGCTAAAGCTGTTGAACTGGCAAAATGTACTAAAATTGCTTGTTGTAATTTTCACTTTTATCATTAAAAAAATATAATATTTTGTTGATATAACTATATTATACAGGGCCCCAAAGGAAATTGATAGTGTTAAATTGTGTAAATATATTACTGGGGCGGTCTGGGACCATAGTATTGATAGTAATCTACTTTTATTCTTCCATTATATAATTTCCGCTTTTTATCAGCCTTGCGCCCAAAATGTCTCTCGAACTCTTCATCGGCGGTTAATACATATATAGACCAGGTGTCTAGATTACTAAACTTTCGTCCCATCTCTTTGTATAGGGCTTGCACCTCTTTTCTTTCTCCCAATCTTTCTCCATAGGGAGGATTACAGATAATGCAGCCATATTTTTTCTTGGTACTAAACTGGGAAAAGGGTAACCTGTGAAAATCTATATACTCCTCTACCCCTGCCAATTGAGCGTTATGTCTAGCAATTTTTAACACCCGCCCGTCTATGTCATAGCCTAGAATGCGAAATTTAACATTCCTTCTCATATCCCGAGCTTCGGTCCTTGCTTGCTCCCATAGCTTAGCTGGAATTTGAGGCCATTTTTCTGCATCAAACTCCCTGTTTAAGCCTGGAGCTATATTGAGACCTATCATGGCCGCCTCTATAGGGATGGTGCCCGATCCACAAAAGGGATCTATAAGCAGGCGATCGGTATTCCAATAACTTAAGGATACCAAAGCCGATGCTAGAGTTTCCTTAAGAGGAGCTTTACTTGCTAGCTGCCTATATCCCCTCTTGTGTAGCCCAACGCCACTTGTGTCAACAGTCAAAGTGACTACATCCTTGAGTATTCCAACTTCTAGTACATACCTAGGCCCATTCTCCTCAAACCAACTTCTCTTATATTTCTGCTTTAGTTTTTCTACTATAGCCTTTTTAACTATAGCCTGACAATGGGAAACACTAAACAGCTTAGATTTAACTGATTTGCCCTTAACAGGAAACTCTGCATCTTCGGGCAACAGCTCATCCCAAGGCAGAGCTTTTGTCTTTTCAAACAATTCCTCAAAGCTCAAGGCTTTAAACTCACCCATTCTAATAAGTATCCTATCAGCACTCCTTAACCACAAATTGGTGCGACAAATATCCTCTGCTGTACCTTTAAATATTACTCTTGAATTCTCTACTTTTAAATCATGGTAACCTAAATTTCTTAGTTCTCTGGCTACTATGGCCTCTAATCCAAATGTAGCAGTAGCTATTAAATCCCACTGTTTCATAAAATTCCCTCATCCTTCTTCAGTGAAATACTATTCATCTGTGATTAATATTCCATAAATTTATAATAGAAATCCCTCTATATCAAGAAATATAGTCTGTCCTTGCATATGATTTAGCCAGGTTAACCCTTATTACTAAGAAAAACCGGTACCAGATTTCCGGTTCCGGTTCTTTTCCTAATTTATCTCAGAATATTATGCTAAATATATAAGGCTTTATATTACCCTTAGCTCTAGGCATTATGATATAACAAGAACTTAAGCTGTCCCCTAAAAACTAAAATATAGAATCTATTCTCCTCTATTCAGCATGTGCTAGGACCTTATGAATATGAGCGATTGCTTTTTTAGCAGTTTCCCTCACTTCTTCATTGTCATCATCTTTCACCAGTTTTTTCAAAAACTCCAAAGTTCTCTCCTCGCCTGTTTCTCCCATGGCCTCGGCAGCCAGCTTTCTTATCTCAGCATCTGGATGGCGAGTATAACTGGTAAGAAAGTTAATTGTGTCCAAGTTGCCACATTTCCCTATAGCCTTAAAGGCCTCTTTTCGTAACTCTTCATTATTACCATTTATAATTTTATCAAGTTTTGCTATATTGGCATTTTGCGCCCATTTCTCAATTCTTTTTGCATTTGGTTTAAAAAACATGTACATCCACTCCTAGTATTTATTTACAATGCCAAAAAATAAAATTAATTTAAGGGGACAGCTTTTTTCCTTAATTTCATACAATATACTTATTATTAATCATAACTTGTATAACTTTTATAGTCAAGAATAGCTTAGATATTAAATACTATATAACATAGTATAATATACCTCTTTAGCCTTATGCAACAATCAAAACATAGATTCAGCAGCTGTTTAGGTTAATACTTCCATAGATATAAATATTCACCTTATACAATTGTTCTTTTCTTGATTCATTTTTCATAGATTG
>CALKWV010000078.1 GCA_938003915.1 uncultured Bacillota bacterium
CTAATGAGGGATGCGATTGCTTCTGCTGCAGCTATTTTCATTTCGTCGTTTATATCACTAGCTCTGACATCTAGGGCTCCTCTAAATACACCAGGGAAAGCAAGTACATTGTTTATCTGATTTGCAAAATCCGATCTACCTGTACCTACTATTCTTGCTCCTGCCTTTTTAGCTAGATCTGGCATAATCTCAGGAACAGGATTTGCCATGGCAAATACAATAGCATCCTTGGCCATGGATTTTACCATATCCGGAGTCAATACATTTCCTGCCGAAACACCTATAAATACATCTGCTCCCGCTACTGCGTCCCTTAGTGTGCCTTTTTGCTTTTCCAGATTGGTTATCTTAGCTATTGCTGTTTTCTCCGGGTCTAATCCTTCCATTCCTTCATAGATTATGCCATTTATATCGCAAGCTACCACATTTTTTAGTCCTGTGCTCATTAGCAGTCTTATGATAGCTGTTCCGGCGGCTCCTACTCCGTTGACTACAATCTTTATATCTTTCATATCCTTGCCTACAATTTTAAGAGCATTTATCAATGCTGCTAGCACTACAATAGCTGTTCCATGTTGATCATCATGGAAAATAGGGATATCACACTCTTCCTTTAGCCTTCTCTCAATTTCAAAACATCTGGGCGCAGAGATATCCTCTAAGTTTATACCTCCAAAACTTCCGGATATAAGCTTGATGGTGTTGACTATCTCATCAACATCCTTTGACTTAATGCATAGAGGAAAGGCGTCCACATCGGCAAAGGACTTAAACAACACACATTTACCTTCCATAACCGGCATTCCTGCCTCAGGTCCTATATCCCCTAAACCTAGTACGGCAGAGCCATCGGTGATTACAGCTACGGTATTCCATCTTCTAGTGTATTCGTAGGATAGATTGACATCATCTTTTATTGCCAAGCAAGGCTCAGCTACTCCTGGAGTGTAGGCAAGGGAAAGATCTCTGCTGTTTTTTACCTCTACTCTACTAATAACCTCAATTTTACCTTTCCACTTACGATGCAGTTCTAAAGCTTCCTTTTTTATATCCACCATCATTCCCCCTATAGCCCTAATATTAAAAATCATAACCTTCTAATCCTAGCTCATCTCTCACAGCAATAAGTTCATTCAATGTTTGAGAATTTACGGGCACTCCTTTATCCTTTCTATAAAGCCATGTCTCGTATTCTTTCTCACCAGCTGTATATATTCTGTCGTGTCCCTTAGCCTTCTTAGAATTTCTTAGCTCTCTCAAGATATCTCCTGTAGTCTTTTTAAATTCATCAAGCTCTGTAAAGGCAGATACATCAATGGCTATGAAGAAATGGCCCAAACAATATGGAACCTTTTTACCATCTCTAAAGCCGGTCAGCATTTTAAGATAGCTTCCTCCCTGAAGTGCAGCAGATAGTATCTCTACCACCGTAGCATAGCCATAACCTTTATAGCCACCTAATTCTTCTCCAGCTCCGCCAAGGGGGGTTAAGGCAGCAGTGCCCTTTACCAAATCTTCAAGAACTTTATCAGGATCAGTTTGATAGTCTCCATTTTCGTCTATAACCCAGCCTTCGGGCATCTTTTTACCAAGCTTTGCGTAAACTTCTATCTTACCCCTTTGGGTAATAGATGTGGCACAATCCAGTAAAAAAGGAAAGTCTTCATCAGTAGGCATACCAAAAGTCAAAGGATTGGTACCCAACATATTCTCAACACCAAAGGTTGGAGCTATGGAAGGACGTGCATTGGTTCCGGTAATACCAATCATTCCCGCCTTTACAGCCATATCAGCATAATATCCTGCAGCCCCATAATGGGTAGAGTTCCTTACGGCTACCATTCCCATTCCGTATTTCTTGGCTTTTTCTATAGCCATCTCCATAGATCTTCTACCTATTACCATTCCCATGCCATGATGTCCATCTACAACAGCAGTGGTGGGACCTTCTCTAACTATTTCAAAATTTGTCTTAGGGAATTGAATACCGTCTTTAATCCTGTCATAATATATAGGCTTTAGCCTATTGCTACCGTGAGAGTCTATCCCCCTCTTATCCGCCCAGATAAGTACATCAGCACATATCTTGGCATCTTCTTCAGGAACTCCCACTCCTTTAAAAACATCAATCATAAACCTTTCCATTGTGTCAAAGTCAATCCATTTGATATTTTCTTGCATAATCTACCACCCTTTTTGCTTTATTTTCCTATATAATTCAATATCTTGTGTCAGTTTATCCTACACTTTCAAACTGACACAATTTGTAAATTTAACCAAAGATATTATAAAAATAAAAAAGTCGTGCTAAATAAAAGCTTATACAGCTCTATTTTACACGACTCTCAATCTCCATAAAAACCATATTCAATTTTACTATGTCAAATACAAGTTACCAATAACTACTTATTCATCGACGATCTTATTTTACCATAAAGTATAATTAAAAACAAGATAAATTACTACTTATGATTAGCTTTTTTATGATACTAAGACTCATATTTCCTGTGATATTTGCATGTAACATGCTTATCAAATCTGCCTAGTCTTTTGCCACAAATGCAGCATTCTCTGTTTCTGGCTCTTTTAATCTTTAAACTTTCTATAGCTATCCGATACCCTTCAGGAGTTACGAAAAAATTATTCATACACTCGCACATATTTCGAATATTTTCTTTAGGTGAATCAGTAATTGTGAACCAGGTGTTTATATAAGGGTGATTGCTAGCAATGGATGCATTTACCACTATACTACTATACTTAACAGCACTGTATAAGTCATGAGGATCTAAGTTTGTTATGTATATAGAATCATTTCCATATTCAATGTCATAATCCCTTACGTTATCTATATTAACAACTCTCAAGGGATTAGTAACTTCTCCATTGCCCATGCACTTTTGATTCCTCGAAAGGCTTCTCTGTTTTTATGTGGCAAAAACTTTATCCATTGTTCTTTTCAAATAATTATATTAGAATATAAAAGGTGTCTTAAAATATTACCACTGATTTATAGCAACTATGTTAATGTCTAATTTTGAAAGGAGAGGCTTTATGAAAAAACGATTTGCAAAACATCCACTAATAAATACCCTAATAAATCTGGAAGGAAACCAAAAAGCTTGTGTTTATACAGAACCTCTCTGGGGAATCCCTTATAACCTTTATGCACCCTATGCTACATTATATATGTACGCTTTAGGGGTAAAAGACCAACAGATTGGCCTTCTTCTTAGTATTGGAATGATGCTACAAGTATTTGCTGCCCTCTTTGGAGGAATAGCTACCGACAAGCTAGGAAGAAGGAAGTGCACCTTTATTTTTGACCTGGTATCCTGGTCAATACCCTCATTGATTTGGACCTTCTCACAAAATTTCTGGTGGTTTCTGGCAGCTACTATCTTTAATTCTATGTGGCTAATAACTAGCAATTCATGGAATTGCCTTATGGTAGAGGACTGTCCTTCTAACCTCTTGGTAGATATATATACATGGTGTACTATATCAGGATTATTAGCAGTCTTCTTCGCTCCCTTAGCTGGAATCTTAGTGTCTAAAGCAACTTTGATACCTGCTATGAGAATTATATATGGGCTGACCTTTGTTATGATGACAGCAAAATTTATTATATTATATTTTTATAGCAAAGAAACCAAACAGGGACTTCGCAGGTTAGAAGAGACCAAAGACCAAAGGATTATTGAAATGCTAGCAGGGTATAAGGACGTCTTTAAGATGATTGTACGTACCCCTGCTACTAGAATGATATTAGTTATCATGACCATTATAAATATTGGAACTATGATTAGTGGTAATTTTTTCAGCTTATACATTAATAAGAATTTGCTAATACCGGAATCATACATTGCTTATTTCCCAATAGTTCGTGCAGCGGTTATGCTGGTATTTATTTTTACGGCTCAGGCTTTTATCAATGATTTATCTTATAGGCCTGTAATGACTATTGGGGCAGGTTTATATGTTCTAAGTAATATACTTTTATTATTAGCAAAACCTCAAAGCTATAGCATGCTTTTGCTTTATATGCTGTGTGAATCCTTTGCCCATGCACTTTTAATTCCTAGAAAGGATTCACTGCTGGTACTATTTGTAGATCCTCAGGAAAGGGCCAGGGTTTTAGGCCTTTTATATGTTTTAATGATTGCCCTTTCCTCTCCTTTTGGATGGATAACAGGAAAATTGTCTGAGATAAATCGAATGCTTCCCTTTGTTCTCAACATGATTCTTTACATGGTATGTGCTGGATTAGTGTTATTTTCAGCTCCTCTAGCACAACACGACCAAAGTAAAGATATCAATAAACTAAAGGCATAAGAAAAAAGCCCTAGCTTTATCACAAAGCTAGGGCTTTCATTATAAAGATTTTATATATCTATAAGGGTTTACATATAGGGGAATATGCATATTTTAAGCGCTCATGAACATTTTAATATCTTCATCCACTTCGCCAATACCAGCGATTCCGAATTGTTCTACCAGTACTTTAGCCACATTGGGAGATAGGAATCCAGGTAGGGTTGGTCCCAAATGTATGTTTTTAACTCCCAGATACAGCAGTGCTAGTAGTACAATAACGGCTTTTTGCTCATACCAGGCAATGTTATATACTATAGGCAGTTCGTTAATATCCTCTAGCTCAAAGATTTCCTTTAGCTTTAGTGCTATAAGTGCAAGGGAATAAGAATCATTACATTGACCAGCATCCAGTACCCTTGGAATTCCCCCAATATCTCCTAGGTCTAGCTTATTGTATCTGTATTTTGCACATCCGGCAGTTAGGATTACAGTATCCTTGGGTAGTTTCTCAGCAAACTGAGTATAGTAATCTCTGGACTTCATTCTACCATCGCAACCAGCCATTACGAAGAACTTCTTAATAGCTCCGCTCTTTACTGCCTCTACTATTTTATCAGCCAATGCAAAGACTTGGTTGTGGGCAAATCCACCTACAATAGTACCATTTTCAATCTCTTTTGGTGGATTTAGCTTCTTGGCCATTTCTATGATCTGTGAGAAATCTTTTTTACCATTCTCATCAGCTTCTATATGGACACATCCCGGATAGCCTGTTGCACCAGTGGTAAAGATTCTTGATCTAACCTCTTCGCTTCTTGGAGGAACTAGACAGTTTGTGGTGAACAAAATAGGTCCATTAAAGGATTCAAACTCTTCTAGCTGTTTCCACCAAGCATTGCCGTAGTTACCTACAAAGTGATCATACTTTTTGAAAGCTGGGTAGTAGTGAGCAGGCAGCATCTCACCATGAGTGTATACGTCAACACCAGTTCCTTTAGTCTGCTCTAGTAGCTGCTCTAAATCAGTTAAATCATGACCAGATACTAATATAGCAGGATTATTGCGTACTCCAATATTAACCTCTGTCATCTCAGGATTGCCGTATTTAGAAGTATTGGCCTCGTCTAGTAGAGCCATAGCGGCAACTCCATGCTCACCAGTCTTTAGAGTTAGGGCAACTAAATCATCAACGGTTAAGCTGTCATCCACTGTAGCTGCCATGGCTTCATAGATAAAAGCGTATAAATCTGGATTTTCTTTTCCAATATTTAGAGCGTGATGAGTATATGCAGCTAGACCTTTTATACCGTAAGTTATCATTTCTCTTAAAGATCTAATATCTTCATCCTCTGTAGATAATATTCCCACAGTAACAGCCTTTTCAAGCATGGACTGCCTGTCGCTTACTTCAAAGGTAGCACAATCATGTAGATTGTCCACGGATACTTTAGCTCTTAATTCATCCCTTTTAGCAAGCATTTTTCTAATTTGCTTTTCAATTGCGTCATCATCAAAATTTGCGTTGGTGATAGTAATAAAAAGGCTATTTAGTACTTCATGGTTTAGATCCCCTAGTTTTTTTACATCTAATCCGCCTTTTACCACCAATTCTGAAATGCCCTTTACAGTATAGATTAGAAGATCCTGCAGATTTGACACTTCAGCAGTCTTACCGCAAACACCTCTGACAGTACAGCCTTTGCCTTTTGCAGTTTCCTGGCATTGATAACAAAACATATTCATTTTTCCTACCTCCTAGTTTTTCTCTTCATTTTTATTTCTCAGTAAGTAGACATGTTGTTACTTTTTTTACATTTTTACTTGATATATGACATATCAACATTACATTCTGTATTATAAATAATATATACACCAAGGTATGTAACATTGGTTACCAAACTAAATGTTTTTTTGTAATCAATTTGCCAAATAAAAGGGACTGTCAACTGACAGTCCCTTTTGAATACAAAGAAATAGCCTATGGTTCTGCTAGTTTAGATTCTAATTCTTCCAATAGATCTAAATATTTTTGTTGTATATTCTTTTCTTTTGCCCTGTTTTCAAAAACCTTGGCCTCATAGTTTATCCTTTTTATAGTATCCTCCTCCAGGTTTTTCCTAGCAAACTCATATACCACCCTATCCTCTTTATCAATATGCCTGTTTAGTAAATCTGCATATCCAATGGCATTGCCGATAACATCCAATTTGGCTTCTTCATCACCTTCTAAAACCTTGGTAACTGCTTCTTCCAGTTGCTTGGTATGCAGCCTTCCCAAATCATGTTCTACCAACATTCCATGGGTTACAAGCTTTTCGGCAGCTGGTCCTAACTCTTCTACCATTCTATTAAAGAGCATGTTTTCTTCTTTGCCATGATGATGGCTATCGGCATAATTTCTTATAAAGTCTATAATCCTATAAAAATCTTTATAGTCTACATATTGATTTTTTAAGATTCTAAAACAATACTTGCGTATTACTTTTAACATACGCTTTATATTCCTATGCTCTTCGACCATCAGGCTAATGCTATCCATCTTACCTATACCGCCTCATTTAATTTTTCTAGCAGATAATCAATGTTAATGCCATGGACCATGGCTGCCTCTTCTAAAGTTTCAGCCTGCGCGGAGGGGCAACCAATACATCCCATATTAAACTGCAAAAGGGTTTCTATTACCTGAGGATAGGTCCTGAGTAATTCACCAATTGTCATTTCTCTTTTTATTTTCATAATTATCTTCCTCCTGTTACTTATATAGACTTGATATAATTTATGCAACTTAATTTAAACTGTTGTTTAAAACAACAGTCACTATCCTAGCCTGAACATCAATTGAAAAGCGATGTTCTCGCTTTTCCTCTACCTATTACCCACTATTTATCAAATTGAAACAAAATTACCATTATCCCTCCAATCTAAAATGGATTATCATAATATAGTCTCTTTTAAAATTGATAATTTATTTATATCATCTTTATAATATAGAACTTAGAATAATAAAACAGTGACTATGCTCACATTTTATAAAAATAAAAAAGAATCGGATGATATAGATTAATCACCGATTCTTGCAAAATCTTTCAGACATTTTATTCTACAGCCTTCTGGAGTAGAACTCTATAATAGGCAGAACCTCGACATTAATTGGTATTTCATCTACAGGGGGTATGCTTACTAATCGTCCTGTCAAAGCTTCAACATCTTTTGTAAGGTAACTTAAATTTAAGGGTGCAGACTGGAAATTTTCACGAAATAGATCTATATTTCTGGCCTTTTGGCTTAAGCCGATCTCATCTCCTACCTTCACGGGATAAGAAGGTACATCTACTTTATTTCCATTTACACGAATATGTCCATGGCTTACCATTTGTCTAGCCTGACGCAGGGTTGAGCCAAAACCTAGTCTGTATACTATATTATCCAGCCTTACTTCTAAGTTTTGAATCAATACTGTACCTGGATTTTCTCCAGATTTAAAGGCTTGTTTTACATAACGACGGAACTGGCGTTCCTTAAGACCATAGTAGGCCTTAAGCTTTTGTTTTTCCAGCAGCTGCTTACCGTATTCCGATTGTTTCCTACGAGGTTTTACACCTCTTTTTAAAGCCTTAGGGTGATTGTAGACATTTTCCCCTAGATGCCTAGCTACTTTAAATCTAGGCTTTTTTGGTTTTGCCAAAATCATTCCTCCTTTATAATGTTAAAAAATTTATGTTAATAATAATTTGTCTCATAGCTTCTTATTAATACCACATAAACGGATATTGTAACAAAAAATTCTATTAGTTTTTAAAGAAAACAAAAAAGACCATAAATGTGTTGTTCTGTGTACACACTTATGGTCTGATGATCAGTCTATCATTTTATTTTCCAAGATACCGTTGCCTCTATTTTGACACCTATCCTCTCGATAGGTGGGTGTTCTCATAAAGATTTCTATCTTCCCTCGCTGCATCGGACTTGCAAGGGCCTGATATACGTCTTTACATGTGAACTCCCTTTTGCACAATGTAGGTTCAAAATAAAAGCGACACGAATATCTCAGAAAATATTCATTTGTTTTCTAAAACTATTATATCATTTTAAATTCCATGGTCAATAGAAATTTATGCCTCTTTTCGAATAATGTTATGTAGTTTACTCTTAAGGACAAAATGTTAAGGCTTGATATTTATTTGTACCTTTGTTTTAATCCAGATTGGTTAGATTAGTGTCTTGGCTATTGAAACAAAATCAGGCATAAATACGTCTGTATAAATATAGAATCATTCTAAATGGAAATCAGTGTTAGTTAAGTTTAGTTTGGATATTTAATTAAAGATTCTAGAGTATAGAAACTCTTCTAAAATATATAGTACAAGGAGGTCATTGTATGAAAGTGTGGCTTTGTTACTTGTTATGCACATCAATTCTACTGGGATTGATTTCAGGCTGTTCTTTTGTAAACCTCCCCACAGATAAAAAATCCAAAGACAATATATCGGATAATCATGATTTTAATTCCTCCGGCAATACTTCAAAAAAACTGGACCCAGAATTTGTTAAGAGAAATACTGAGTTTGCCTTTAAGATATTCAAACAATTAAATCAAGAGGATAAAGATAATAATATATTCATATCTCCTATAAGCATATCAACTGCCCTTGCCATGACATATCAGGGAGCTGAAAGTACTACAAAGGAAGCAATGGCAGAAACCCTAGAATATTATGATATGGATATAGACATCCTTAATGAAAACTTCAAGGGCTTATTACAGGGTTTAGATAAGCTAGATAAAAGCATTGAACTGAATATGGCTAACTCAATCTGGCTTAGAGAAGGTGAGCCAGTCAATGAAAATTTCCTATCCATAAATAAAAAATTTTTCAAGGCTCTAATAGAAGAATTGGACTTTTCCAAGGACAATGCTGCAGATATAATTAACGAATGGATATCCCATGCTACAAATAAAAAGATTACAGAAATGATTGAACCGCCCATATCAGCTGATACCCTTATGTATCTTATTAACGCCATATATTTTAAGGGAGAATGGGCAAAGAAGTTTGATGAAAAGAATACCTATAGTGCACCCTTTCATGCTGAAGATGGTAGCACTCAAGATATAATGATGATGACCCTTAATGATGAAATTGAATACGGTAAGGGAAAAGACTTTCAGGTAGTAAGACTGCCTTATGGAAAGGGACATGTAGCTATGTACTGCATACTTCCAGAAGAAGGAATGCCCATAAATGACTTTATAGAAAGCTTTGACAGAGAAAAATGGGATAAAATCAAAAGCACCATAGAAGAAGAGGATGGTGTAGTAGTAAAGTTACCACGCTTTAAACTTGAATACGGTATTAAAAGCCTTAAGGACAGCTTAAAAGCTCTGGGAATGGCAGAAGCCTTTTCGGAGATGGCAGATTTTTCTGGCATCAGAAATGATGTTTATATTCACGATGTTTTCCATAAAGCTGTAATCGAAGTGAATGAGGAAGGTAGTGAGGCTGCAGCAGCAACGGTTGTAGAAATAAGAGTAACAAGCGCCATTACTGAACCTATAATATTCTCTGCAGATCGGCCATTTATTTTTATAATCGCTGACGACCAAACTAATACTATACTTTTCATAGGTAAAGTGTACCAGCTATAACTAGCCAAAAGATAGGCCGCCTACTAAGGAATCATCATCAATGCTTGATCTAGTATATGAACGCCCCAGTCTAGTACCATACCGCTACCATGTTCAAGTAACTGACGCCAATCCCCTGATATTCCCCAGGATCCGTGATCACGGGATTCAATTAAGAAAAATAAATATGTTAATTTTTCCTAATAAAAATAGGACAAGGTGATTACTGAATAAGTAGCTCCCTTGTCCTAATTATACTTATTACTTACTAATTATTCACCAACTTCAATTTCATCTTCAATATATTGGGCAGGTCCAATAGTAAGAGTTATGACACTACCTGCTGCTGCCTTTGTGTTGGCAACCAGGGACTGTTTATAAACCTTTCCTTCATATCCTTCAACATACTCTGTAGCTTCTTCAAATCTTATATCAAAACTCTTATTGTACTTGCCTTTCAGTATTTCATCCTTTGTCATGCCAACAAAGTTAGGCACGGTTACTTTTACATTGGCAGGAACATATTTTAATACTATAGTAGAACCTTCAGTTATCTCCTTTCCTGCCTCTATACTTTGATGCCAAATCTCACCAGGCAGCCTGCCAGACTTGTTTTCTTCCTTAAATATGGGTATTATATTTAGTTCTTCGCATATAGCCAAAGCTTTATCCCTAGTGATGGCAGCATCGTATCCTGAACCTGCCGGTGCAACAAAGTCTGGAACATATACTACCTTGCCTTGGGATACAGTTATACTGATAGTTTCTTTTATTCCAATCACCGTATTAGCCTTATCCTGATGAAGGATAGTGCCCTTTGGCGAATTGCTTTTTGTATCAGTAACTTTAATTTTGATATTGGCTCCCTGATCATTTAGCTCCTTTGCCCAGACTTCAATGGCATCTCTGGTTTGCTCCACAAAGGAGGGCAATACTATCTTGTTATCTATGGAATAAGTTAGCTCTAAAATATCCCCCTGCTTATACTCGGTGCCAGCTTTTATGCTCTGGGATATAAAAGTATTAGGAGGAGCACTTGAATATCTTTCCTTTATAGTTACGGGTATTCCCAGCTCTCCTGCCAAAGCAGTAGCTCTTTCCTTGGAATATCCGGTAAAGTCAGGAACAGTAATCATCTTTCCCTTGGACACCACTAGGGTAATTTCCGTACCCTTCTTGACCTTTTCTTCAGGCTTGATGCTTTGAGAAATTACAGCGCCGGCTGGTACAAAATCATCATACTCTTCTTGAACCTCAAGTACCAGCCCGTTTTCATTAGCAAAAATATAGCATTCTGCTATAGCCATTTCTTTAAAATTGGGTACTACCACTTCCAAGGCGGATTCATCTTCTGGACCCTTTGAAACCACTATATAGATTGGAGTGTTTCTACTTACCTCGTCTATAACAGTATCATCATTGATCTCATACCTTATAACATGCCCTATGGGAACCTCATCGCTGTACTCTGCAGTTATACGCACCCTGGCCATATAATTCTCTTCAGCCCAGGCTTCTATTTCTTCTTTGGTCATGGACATAAAATCTGGCAAGGGCAAGGTCACAGATAGGTCGTGACCCAAGGAGACAACAACCTTAATAAATTCCCCTTTTTTAACTTTGGTGCCCTTAGGCAGGCTTTGAGATATTATTTTACCCGCTTCAAATTCATCACTATACTCCTGCTCTATCTGGAGCATAAGGCCGTTCTCATTGGCCCATAGCCTCGCATCGTTTTCCGTCCATCCAGTAAGGTCAATAACCTCTACACCTCGATTAAAGAAAAGTAGTAGTCCTATTACTATGGCCGCCAAGACCACAGCACCGCCTGCAATACTTATCCACATCTTTTTTTTGTTTGACGGCTTTTTAGTAGGCGTGACTGTATTCTTTACATCAGGCTTTACAAAACCGCTTTTCTGCTCAAATCTTAAATTGGTGTCTGCCAGGCTTTCCTCTGTTTGTTGCTGCTGGGCTAACTTTTTTTTATAGTTATCCAAAAATTTATTATTGCTCTCCATGGAATTACTCCTTTAATCTGTTATATCCCTTATCTTAAAAATATATATGGAAACCAAGGTGCAGATAGCTGATAAAACTAGTAACAACATTATACCATAGGCTAGGCTAAGAGGAATACCCCTTTGCAAAATATACCTAATCATTGTGTTCTGCGTAAAGAAGGATGAAATCTGTACATAAGGTATTGGGGTATAGGCCAGCCAATTCATTGTTTCGCTATAGGTAAAGGTAGCTAAGACTATGTTGCAGCCAATAAAGCAAGCAATGGGAAGGGCTACAGCTACAGCTACATTCTTAATAATTACGGAAAGCATAAAGGCTACAGCAAAGGCAAATATAATAGATACAGTGCATGCCAAAAGCTTTGGTATATAATAAGCAAAGAAGTTAACTTCACCTGATATTGTGTAGTTAGGATAGGCATAATCTGAAAAACCGAAAAGGATTCCGTTAGCTATAAGATTGAGCAAGCTACCCAGTACATAAATAACCAGTGAAAGAACTAAAGCTGCAAAAAATTTGGCTAATAATATTTTAGTTCTGGTTTTAGGTCTAATCATAAGCAGCCTTATGGTACCGTGTTGAAATTCGCTGGCTATAGACCAACCTCCTAAAAGCACTGCAAACAATGCTACAAATATGGAATATCTTAGAAATTCTACTGTCCTGTTCCTTGATCCTTTAGGAACAAATTTCATATCCGGTTTCCCAGCCTCTAGAGATTTCTCCCCTATCATAATAGCGTTATTGTATTCATCAATCTGGGCTTGCATTGCCCTTACATATCCCTCATAGCTACCGTATTGCAAGACATAATGCCTCTCCTTGTTAAATTCCTCTTCACTAATAATTTCAGTATAAAGTAGTTGGTTTCGATTGGTTTCTATATCAGATAGGGCTCTGTTCTCCCAAGTATCCTCTCCTGGTATAATATTTCTCTCAAGCCTAAGCTGCAAGGTAGGAATGGTAATAGTCTCTATTATTTCTATAGACCTTTCTAATTCCTCAATTATGGCATTTAAGCTATCTTCTTGAGAAGGATTTTGTATTATAGACTCTTCGTGAATGGCAATCTGTTCTTTAAGGTCTGCAATTCTATCCTCTTCTTGTTGAATCCGAAGGTTTATATATTGAGGAAAATCATTGTCTGCTGCCACTTTGTTTATGGCATTTAGATCCTCTTCCAGCTTATCCAAGGCTTTAAGTCTTTGTTCTGGAGTAATATCTATATATTTTTCTTTAAAGCTGTCGGGATCTAAGCCCATTTTATAAGACACAACTTCAATTAGCTTATCTTCCGATACATCATTATGCTCATAGATAAACTTCTCATAGATCTTTTGGGTACCAGTCCATGCTAACTCAATTCGGTAGTCAGTATGTTCAGTTATATGCTGAGCAAATTGAGCATAATATCTTATCTCTTCATCTATTAATGATAAAACCAAATCCAAAACCTCCAGATCAGAGAAACGCCCCTTATCCATCTCCACAGTATCTTTTTCCTGCATCAATCCATTGATATGCCAATAGAAGGGATTATCAGATGTAATTGTAATACCTTCTATCACTATGGGCTCTTGACCTGACATTTCTGGATAGGCAATGTCTATATCCACAACACTATAAGACGGCGCAGTAATAGGCAAAGGTCGGACAATACCACCCCCGCCGCCGTCCCTGTTTCTATTCTGTTCTACAATAAAGCTTATGACAGGCAGCACAGCACTGGAAGCAACAACTAATATAGCTATAACTAATAAAAACCTTGATTTAAGTATACTTTTAATTTCAACCTTTATTTGTCTTAAAAAACTCATGGCAATTTCCTCTCTTACTAATATAATTTAGCGAATTTGCTTTTTAGATCCTGTAGTTATAGATATGAAATCCTGCTCAAGGGTTCTGTGCTTTTGGTTTACAGCATAAATGCCGATACCTTGATTTACAAGCTCTTTTATTAAGCTAGGCATTTCACTGCGCTTCATGACAACAACTACCCCATCCTTTTCCATCCTGCAATTTGTCTGCAATTTATTGAAATAACTAAGGGTTTTTACGTTGTCGTCTGTAACAAAGGTGTATTCAAATATTAACTCTTCTTGGGATTCGCCATTATCATGAATGGTCTTCTCTCCAATAATAACACCTTCATCAATGATATAAATACGATCGCACATTAGCTCCATTTCAGATAACAGATGACTGGAGATAAAGACGCCTACTCCTGCCTCTTTGGCAAGGTATTTTAATAAATCCCGTAACTCCTTGATGCCAATAGGGTCAAGACCATTAGTAGGCTCATCTAGCACCAAGAGGCGGGGATTATGGAGAAGGGCTTGAGCTATACCCACCCGCTGACACATACCTAATGAGTATGTCTTGACCTTGTCATCAATGCGCTCTGACATTTTTACCAGTTCCACAACGTCATCGATGTTTTTCTTATCTACATTGTCGTACATGGAAGCAAAATACTCTAGATTTTCCCTACCCGTCATTCTCCTATAAAGATCAGGGTTTTCTACAATACCTCCTACATTTGCCATAGCTGCTTCAAAGTCTGCAACAATATCATGGCCACAAATCTTTATTTCTCCTTCTGTAATACGGAATAATCCCATAATTAACTTAATGGTAGTGGTCTTACCGGCACCGTTAGGACCGAGAAAACCTACAATCTCTCCAGAATTAACGGTTAGAGAAATATTATCTAGTATCTTTTTCTTCTTTATAACTTTGGTTAGACCTTGAATTTTTAATAGTTCCATAAGCCTATTCCTTTCTCACATAAAATATGTGTTATGTATATATTTAAGTGCATAGTCCCTTTGTTATATTAGACGTTTTGTATGCAATATATGTTTCAAAAATTTAAAAATATATAGGCATATTTTATACCTATTATTGTATAAATGTAAGACATTAACTATGTTTTTAATAAATAAAGCCCCTAACGTGTACTACACGTCAAGGGCTTTATTAGTAAGGGCTTTTTTTCTCCACTCGCCTTTTTTGAACAAGATAATGGTAATGATGGCTCCGCTTACCCAAGCAATTAATAAGGATACAAAAACTGACTCCGGTCTTCCTGTTGGATAATCAGCGCTTTTTGTAAAGTGAGCAAGTATATAAGCTGTAGGTACTCTCAATCCTATTGTGGTAATTATTGAAATCCACATAGGTGTTACAGTGTCCCCTGCACCACGCATAACCCCTGAAAGAGATTGGGTGATTGCCATAGCTATGTATCCTATAGCAAGAATACGCATCAAATACATACTCAAATCTACCAATTCCTTGGTGTCTGTAAAAACTCGCATCAAATATTTTCCAAGTAATAAAATAATTATTGTTATGACTGTTGCAACTCCCACAGCCATTCGCAAACCATCTCGTGTCCCTTTATCTACCCTATCCAACTTTCCAGCACCAACATTTTGACCAGTAAAAGTTGTCATAGCGTTTCCAAAGGTGAAGTTGGGCATCATGGCAAATCCATCCACGCGCATAACCATAACATTGGCAGCAATAACCATTTCACCAAATGTGTTGGTTAGCGACTGAACAGCGATTATTGCCAATGAAAATATTGTATGAGTTATTCCTGCTGGTAGTCCCAATTTAATAAGTCTAAAAGAATACTCTTTAAGAGGCACCAGCATTTTTAGGTTCAAATCAAAGGCTTCTTTCATTCTCATTAGTTTTAGCATACAAAGAATCGCTGAAATACCTTGAGCAATAACAGTAGCCAAGGCCACGCCTGGAACACCCATATTGAACGAAGCTACAAACCATATGTCTAGCACCACATTAATAGCTGTGGAAATAAGCAAAAATACAAGTGCTGTTACAGAATCCCCTAAACCTCGTAAAATACCTGATAAAATATTATAATATGCTAAGCCTAGACTACCTAAGAAAAAAATAATCAAATAATCTTCACACCAGTCAATTATAGAATTCGGGGTATTTAGGAAGTTAAGTAAAGGCCGGGTAATAAGGGGACCTAGTACCATAATAATTAAAGAACCAATTGCAGTTAAGGTAATACATACTCCAATGGTGCGAGATAGTCTCTCCCGATCCTTAGCACCAAAGTATTGGGATACCATAATACCAGCTCCAGTGGCAATACCCATAAACAAAATAAATATGAGATGTAATACAGGACCGGCACTGCCAACTGCAGCCAAGGCATTATCACCAATATATCTGCCAACAATAATAGAGTCAGCAGTATTATAAAACTGCTGAGCTACATTTCCAATGAGCATTGGAACAGCAAACTCCACAATCCGTTTCCATGGGGTGCCCTCTGTCATATCTTTTGCAGCAAACAATTCTTTAAATTTCCCCATATATATCCCTCCATTCCCTACACGTATATACAAAAAACACTCGACTTTTATATTATACTAGTAAAAACATGGGTATTCAATCAAATTATTTTACCTGTTCTCATCACCTAGTACAAAGTTATATCATATTATATATTGATTACTATATGAAAGGAATGAAGGTCAATGAATTATTGGCACTATGGACCTTATAATGGAATAAATATCTATAATCCATATAATTATCCTATACCTAGCTGGGCTATGATTCCTGCTTCTAATCCAGATCATTGGGGAGATTATATTGAACTTAAGGACTACGGACCAAACCCATTTGTAGTTAACATTAAGCAAGCTACCAAGCAAAACAATACGTTTCGTACAGCTCTGTGGACAGGAAAACACCTGCAGATAACATTAATGAGCATTAATATGGGAGAAGATATAGGTTTAGAAATGCATCCCAATACAGATCAATTCATACGCATAGAACAGGGTCAGGCTTTGGTATTGATGGGAGATAAAAAAGATAATCTCAATTTCCAAAAAAGGGTATACCAAGGCTGCGCAATAGTTATCCCTGCTGGCAAATGGCATAATGTAATAAATATAGGCTACTCTCCACTGAAACTATATTCTATCTATGCACCTCCAGAACATCCCCATGGCACTGTCCATAGGACCAAAAAAGAAGCGGAGGAGCATGATCACAAATAACAGCTGGGGAGAAGATTCTCCCCAGCGGTTTTCACTACCCGTGAATATCCCGTTTATTGTATCCTATAAATCCGACTATAATCAAGACTACCGCTACAAGAATAAGCAATAAGCTTTTTGCCATATTGATTTCCTCAATAGGCACTTGAGGAATATGTCCAAACGGTGATAGCTTATTTAGCCAGTCAGGTAATTGTAGCATATCACCTAGATATACCACAAAAAAAGCATATCCCAAATATAGCCAAGCTAGATTTGTGTGTTCCGGTAAATATCCAATTAGTAATATTGCTAAACCAACCATGATCCACATGGCAGGTATATGAGCAAAACCTGCCTTAAAAAATGTATTAAAGGATATTGCATCATCCATTACAACTACAGCGGCAGACCACAAACCAATTATGGAAATAAGTTGCATTAATGGAACCGCAAGCACTGCAATCAAGGTATAGCTTCCCAATACTTGATTCCTAGAAATGGCCTTTGACAGCAAAGCTTCAGTTCTATTCTTTTTTTCTTCACTATTAAGCTTTAGTATAAACATAAGAGGGGGCATTGTACCTAGTATACTTAAAATAGTCATAAGCATAGTCATAAATCGTTCAGTTAAGCTTAAACCTTCAGCTTGGGGTATCATTTGCTGTATTATACCACTTGTATCTAAAAAGCCTTCTAAATCCCCCAAGATGGAACCGTAAGATAGTCCCAATATAAACATACCCACTGTCCAAGAAATGATAGTAGTTCTTTGTAGTCTTAAGGAAAGGCCAAGGGGTGATAATAGAAATCTAGAAGCATTTCTTTTACCTGGTCTAGTTGGTATAAACCCTGCTCCTAAATCCCTAATGGAATTTAAATATAAAGATACAGCAAATATTACCATGGAAATGCCTAAAGTTAATAGGACAGGCCACCAATAATTATTGACAAAGACCTGAGTACGGAGTATCAGCCCAAGTGGAGATATAAGGGATAGGGCTTCATTTTCCACGTCCCCAATGCCTCTTACTATATAAGCTAAAATAAGAAATCCAAAGGAATATCCTATTGTGGCTCTAGTATTGGATGTAAGCTGGGCAAATAGTCCTGCTAATGCTGCAAAAAATATACCTATGACTCCCAGCGAAGCTCCGTACAGTAAACAGCCATTTAAATCCATATCCTCTAGACCTAAAGGGTATAAACCAAAAGCTACTGCTAAGGATATAACTATATTAACTATAGCTATGTATAAAAAGCTAGCTGTCAACGGTGATAGGGGGCCTACCGGAAGAGAACGGATCATCTCAATTCGGCCTTCTTCTTCATCTTCCCGTGTATGCCTAGTAGCAAACAATATACCCATTATACCTGTAGCTAAAGCGGAAAACAGCAGCATAAAATGAGCCATCATCGCTCCATCAGTGTAGTTATCTAGTCCATAACCAGGTCCTATCATTACCGTAATAGCAGGGTTTTTCATGGTCTCAGCCATAAGCTGCCTGTCAGCACCAGTAGCATATAAATCCGGTACTATGCTAGCTATAAGCACTGTAAATATAACAATAGAAATAACCCAGATAGACATTCTCATACGATCTCTGCGCAGTATAAAACCCATTAATTTCCCAGTATTAATAAACTCCTTGGACAATTACAGCTCACCCCCATCCCCTTTATAATGCCTCATAAATAACTCCTCTAATGTTGGCGGAGCAACTTCCAGTTTAACAATCCCATATTGACTTATATATTTCATCACTTGGTCCATCTGATCGCTATCTACATGAAAGTATAATGAATTATTTTTCTTATCTACATTATGTACTCCCTTAAGCTTATCTAGATCATAAATAGGTTCTTTTGTTTCAAGTACTACACTGGTTCTAGTTAAATGACGTAATTCTTCTAAACTTCCCGATTCTATTATTTTGCCATTGCGGATGATACTTACCTTATCACATAATCTTTCTACTTCAGATAGGATATGACTAGAAAGAAATATGCTTTTTCCTTCCTGTTTTGCCTCCAACACATATTCCTGAAAAACTCTCTCCATTAAAGGATCCAAACCAGAGGTAGGTTCATCCAATATATATAAGTCTGCATCTGAAGCAAAAGCAGCTATTAATGCAACCTTTTGTCTATTTCCCTTTGAATAGGTTCTACATTTTTTTGAGGGATCTAGGTCGAATCTTTCAATAAGCTCTTCACGGCGTCTTTTGTTATTATTAGCTTCTCTAAGTTTTACAAATAAATCTATAACCTCTCCACCTGTTAGATTAGGCCATAGGTTAACCTCACCCGGTACGTATGCTACCCTTTTGTGAATTTCAACAGCATCTTTCCAAGCATCCATACCGAATATGGTAGCTTGACCTGAAGTTGCTTTTAAAATACCAAGGAGTATACGTATAGTGGTAGTTTTTCCTGCTCCGTTAGGACCTATAAAACCGTATATTTCTCCTGGGTTTACATCTAGATTAACTCCACCTAGAGCAGTAAAATTCCCGAATTTTTTCACTAAATTTTTAACTTCTATAATTGCCATGGTATAACCCCCTTATTTATAATACACCTTTTTAAGTGCATCTAAGAATTCATGGAAATCATCCCAATAAGATGTCATATCAGCCATTTGTAAATTTTCCCTCTTTAAACGATTTATTAGTTCATTTTCATATCCTGCAAAAGTTAGATTAATGAGCCTAATAACTAGATCTGGTTCTAAATCATCCCTAAACAAAGATTTGTCAATATTGCTAAATATCTTAGAAAAGCCAAGAACTTTTAAGCTTTCAAGCTTGGTTTTCATCTCCTGGGATAGTGCTATATCTTCTTTAATGTAAAAGGTTCCAAAGAAGTCAAAAATGTAGGGGTAATCTCTATAAAGCTTTAATTTTATTTGCGAGACATGCCTGTATTTTTCAATAAAATCAGATTCATTTTCATCTATCTTTTCTATATACTCTCTGGTTATAAATTCTATTCCATAATGGAACAAATAATTAAAAAGCTCCTTTTTGCTGTTAAAATAATAGAAAAGCATACCCTTTCCAATTCCTGCTTCTTTTACTATTCGATTAGTTGAGGCATTTTCATATCCCTGCTCAGCAAATTCCTGATATGCAGCCTTTAGTATTCTCTTTTGTTTTTCTAAATCCAGCTTTAAAAACCTTTCTATTATGGTAT
>CALKWV010000079.1 GCA_938003915.1 uncultured Bacillota bacterium
ATCTGTTGGCTCTATTTGTTTAGCATCTGCTTTTGCATCTACACCAGCAACGCCAAATGTATCTGATTCTATGCTTAAATAAGTATCTGCAAATTGCTTAACATTCTTTTCTATATCCTCCGGTCTTAAAGATTGCTGGAATTGCAATAACCATCTAATTACACCACTATTTTTTATTGCCTTTACCATACCTTGATCTATTGTTCCTACGACTTCCATCAAACTTGTTAAGGCTTCACCAGGAGGATCCCCAAATATATCGTTATCGTTATAATCATCTCTTAAATGAATTATGTCAGAATAAGGGAATATACCTGTTCTACCATTTCTGTAATAAAATTTTAAATACAAATTCCCTGATTTATCATATATAGCTTCAGCTGTTAAACATGGTATAGGATAAAGTTCTATAGGGTAGCCATTTTCATCTTTAATAATCAATATAAAAGCATTACTATTTAATGCTAATTGGTTTGCAACTTTTTCTTGAAGCATTTGCCCCGACATATACGGATTAGGTTCTTCTAATAAAAATCTCATATATGGTTCTGGATTTATTTTCATTCCGTCAGGACCGTTCCTTATATGTTTAGGTATTAGTTTGCCTATCGCCTTTACTCGTGGCCTTATACAAGCTCTTACTATATCACTTTTATAAAGTTTGCCATCCCATGAATAAAAGCCATTTCCTCTATCGGTTATCATTTTTACTCTACTAACTTTTGTCGCATTGCTAAAAGTACTTTTTATTTTATTAAATAGTCCCAAACACTCACCTCCCCTAAATAATATTAATATAATCCTCATAGTGATTTTCATATACTATAAAAGCATCAAGTAAACTCGCCACGCCATCAATTCTACGTCTCGGATTACTTGTCTTAACTAAAGCTATATTATCATTTCTGTCGGTTTTTATTGCTGCGTTACTCAAATTCCACTTTAGAATAGGATTGTTGTTATAATTAATTTTCTTTGCTTCTAAATCAGCTTCAAATCTTTTCATTGGACTAGAAAATGTCTTTGCTCCTTGAATTACTGGCTCGGTTATTTTCCCAAAATTCTGTTCTAACTCATCTATAAGATATGTGGAACTCCAGCTATCATAACCAAT
>CALKWV010000080.1 GCA_938003915.1 uncultured Bacillota bacterium
GAGAAGGCTGAAGGGTTTCTCAACATGTATTATGGTCAATATGAAAAGAAAGATAAAATAAAGGAAATAGCAAATCAAAGCAACTGGGGGATACAAATTCAGGAGAGGATTTGCTTACCTCTTCAGCCAAGGGGTGGATAAAGATAGTTGAAGAAGAAGGCAAATTAAAGGTAGATGGCTTTAAAGTATATTATATTCTAAATTTATAAAAAAAGAAAGCTCGACCGTAGGGGGTAGTGCTAAAGTCGAGCTTTTATAATGAGGGCTAATAAAGCTTGCCAATATATGTGAAGGCCTTATCTGTTAAGCCCTTGATAGCAGATGTATGTTTTTCATCATGTACTACAATACAGCTGGTGGATGGCCCTCCAGACTTCAGTAAGTCTACCTTAAAAGAAGGGTCTATTTCCACCTTTAGGCCTGATAGTCTCTCTAATGTTTTAAGCTCATATCCAATTCCCTTTGAGCCTACTGGAATTGCTTCTACAATCTCCTTGCACTTTGATATTGATACATAATCTTTTAGTTCAAGGACATCCTTTGATTCTAAGACTTCACTGCCTACTAGGGGATAGCCTAGTAGACTTATTCTCATCCCCTTTTTTGCTTTTTTTATCTTTAAATCTGAAACCTTTGCCCTTGATATAACAGTGATTCCAATGCCCGTCATTGATGAAGGAAAGTTTTCTTCCGTACTTCCTGTAAGCAGCACATGGGAAAGGTTGTTTTTTGCTAGTTCATCCTCTATAGCGCTGATTATCCTCTTCCCTGTGGGATTCATTTCAACAGATAGAGTATCTGATATTACTACAGGATTAGCTCCTACACATAGGGATTCTGCAAGGGCTACCTTTATACAAGCCCTTCCTACAATATCTTCATCTACTTTTAACTGGTCATATTCTTTGCTCCCAATAGACCCCATGCTGTCACAGGAGATTACGTAAGCTATATCCTTTTCATAGATGATTATCAAATCCCTATACCTTTCAATCATATGCCATTACCTTCCTCTTATTTATTGTTTTATTAATAATAGCTGTAAATGCCTTTTTCTATAATAAAGCCTACTGAAAAGTTTATTTAATAAATACCTTAGACTATACTTGCTACCACATAGGGAATATTGTTTTTTGGATTTTCTATTAGATCCACATCAATAGAGAAAGCAGATTTAATGCTCTTTGGAGTTATAACCTTATTTGGACGGCCTAAATCCATAATCCTTCCATCTTTCATTATGAGTATTTCATTGCAGAACTGGCAGGCTAGATTTATATCATGTAGCACAGCTATGACTAAAATTCCTTGTTTTGCTAGCTCTCGCACAAATGAAAGTATTTCAATTTGATATTTAATGTCCAGGTGGGAAATAGGTTCATCCATGAGGAGTATCTTTGGTTCTTGTGCTAATGCTCTTGCAATATAAACCCTTTGTTTTTCACCACCGCTTAGTTGGTTGATCATCGTGTCTCTAAACTGCCAGGTGTTAGTCATTTCCATACACTTTCTAACTATATCTTTATCCTCTTTTCTTTCAGGCTGAAACCTTCTTAGAAAAGGCATCCTGCCCATCATGACTATATCATAGCAGGTAAACTGAAAATCGCATCTAATGTCCTGAGGCACATAGCTTATATACCGGGCTTTCTCCTTTATGGAAAGCTCCCTTATATTCCTGTCCTCTATGAAGATGTTCCCAAAAGTTGGCTTTAAATATCCAGATATATTCTTTAGCAAGGTAGTTTTGCCACTTCCGTTGGAACCAATTATACCTATTACTTTGCTTTCAAATACCGAAAAGTTCAATCCCTTTAATACTTCCTTTTTTCCATAGGAAAAATGTAGGTTTTCTACTCTCAAAATAGGCATACTATCACATTCCTTCGTTCTTGCGTTTTTCTTTAATCAACAGATATATGAAAAAAGGGCCTCCAAAGGCAGCAGTTATTATGCCAATTGGTATTTCTGATGGCTTTAGTATAATTCGCGCTAGAGTATCGGCAAAGGTTAAGAAAATTGCTCCAGAAAGGGCACTGAAGGGTACCAATATTCTATTATCAGGGCCTACTAAAATTCTGCATATATGGGGGATTATGAGCCCAACAAAACCTATTATTCCTCCAATGGATACGCTAGCAGCAGTAACTAAAGAGCCTGCTATGAGTATTACCTTTTTTACCATTTCAGTATTTACACCTAAGTGTTCTGCAACTTCCTCTCCTGTAAGTATGGCATTTACATCCCTTGAAAAAGAATACATAACAAAGGTTCCAATAATTATTATAGGAGTAGTAAAAATAAGGGCTTTCCAACTGGTTAAATTAAATCCTCCCATGGTCCAGAAAATGATTTTATTAAATTCTTCCCGATTTAATAACATCATAAGGGATATGAGTGCATATGTAAAAGAACTTATAGCTGTACCTGCTAGAATCATGGTTGTCATGGATATTCTAGTTCCAGCTCTAGAAATAGTATAAACTACAAATACTGTGGCTAAGGAAGTAACAAAGGCTGTTATGTTAATTGCCAATAGGTTCAAGCCCAATATTATAGCTATGGTGGCTCCAAAGGCTGCTCCTGAAGATATTCCTAAAACATAAGGATCAGCCATTGGATTTCTCAAAAGGCCTTGAAAAAAAGCACCTACCACCGAAAGACCCATTCCTACAATTGCAGAAGCTATTACCCTTGGAAGCCTTAAATTAAGTACTATGGTTTTAGATATGTTGTCTCCGTTATTTCTCAATACATTCATCATCTGTTCAAGGGTTAATTTTACTGCCCCTGTAGATATGGATATGACCATCATTAGGATTAGAAGAATAAAAGCTGTTGTAAAATATAGGCTTTTTTTGTAGCTCACTTAATTGAATACCTCCGGATGTAAGAATTTTGCTATCTCTTCAAGACCTAAGACTATCCTATTGGTAGCCCTTGAAATTATGTCATCATTGCTAACTACGTATATATTGTTATTTTTAACGGCGTTAGTCTCTTTATATCCTTCCATGTTTTTTATTGTTTCTACATCTCCAGCATAGGATGGCATTACAATTGCATCAGGGTTTTTGCTAACCAATTCTTCAATGCTATACTGAACCCATCCATCTGTATCTTCAGCAATATTTTGACCACCAGCTAGATTTACCAACTCATGTATAAAGGTCCCTTTACCAGCAGTCCAGTTTCCATTTATATCTACTAGGTTGAACACCTTTACTTTAGGCTTATCCTTTACCTTTTCGCTTATCTCTTGGATTTTGCTTTTCATTTCATTGACTATTGTTTGAGCCTTTTCTTCTTTGTTGGTTATCTTACCTAACATTTCAATGGATTCATAGATATTATCAATGCTTTTAGCTTCTATCATCACAACGGGAATTCCCATTTTTTCTAAGGTTTCCATTTCTTCTTTTCCAGATAGGGTAGAAGCAAATACTATATCAGGCTCTTGAGCAGTAATTAGCTCAATGTTTGGTCCTTTAAAACCACCTACCTTAGGCAGGTCTTTTACTTCTTCAGGGTATGTATCATATTCGGTAACTCCAACTACTTTGTCTCCTGCACCTACAGCGAATATTAGTTCAGTAACCGATGGTGCAAGAGAAACTATCCTTTCAGGCTCTTTTTCAATGGTTATTTCTCGACCCAAAAAATCTGTAATAGTTAAGGGAAAGTGATTTTTTACAGTTTCACCATTGCCCTCTGCTTCATTGCTTGTTTGAGCAGAGTTATCTTCTTTTGAACAAGCTGTTAGACTAAAGGATAGGGCAATAACTAATAGCAATATGATGAGATTTTTAGTTTTTTTCATAGCAATCCTCCTCAGTATGTCAGTATTTTAATATGAAAAAGGTCTACCTTGGAGGTAGACCTTTTAGTCAAAATTGGTATAAAAAAACCATTTAACCTTCCCTCCGAAGGCAAATCACGGCAATCTTATGGCAGGTCTCCTGGCTCGCGATTCATCTTCCACCCAGCCTTCCCATCTGAATTAATTTCAGACAGTGGCATTTTTGGGCTTCATCCTCGCTCACAGTAGCGGGGGCTGCGCGGGATTTACACCCGACTTCCCTTTCACCATAAGACTACAAAACTTTTATTCTTTTTTTAAAAATTTTATCCCTATTTTCTAAACAAGTCAATAGTGTGCTCGTAACAATTCAAAAAATTATGTCAATATCACAGATTAAATTTACTTTTTCTATGGGTTATTTTATAGTATACTTGAACCATAAATTCTAGATGTAAAGAGCAGGTGATTTTATGATTGTCCTAGTTACTGGAGGTGCTCGCAGCGGAAAAAGCACCTTTGCAGAAAACCTGTATAAGGATAAAAAAGATGTAGTATATATTGCTACATCCATAGCATTAGATGAGGAAATGAAAGAGAGAATAATACGCCACAAGCAGGCAAGGCCAGATACCTGGAGGACTTTTGAAGGCTATTATTCTTTAACTGACGCTTTAGGAACGGAAAAGAATTACCTATTGGACTGCATAACAGTTCTTACTTCCAACATAATGTTTGATATGACTAAAGATTTAGATACTATTCCTCAAAAGATTCAGGAAGAAGTAGAAGAGAAGGTATACGGAGAACTATATAGCTTGATTGCTGCTATTAGGGAAAAAGGCTATAATCTAGTGATGGTAACCAATGAGGTTGGATATTCCCTAGTTCCAGAAAACCATATTGGAAGGGTATTTAGGGACATACAGGGAAGGATAAATCAGAAAGTAGCAGCTTTATCCGATGAGGTCTATCTGGTATGCTGTGGAATACCGGTGAAGATAAAATGATAGATGGATTTGTGCTGGCTATTCAGTTCCTTACCAAGTTGCCTATAAAGAAACAGGTGGATTTTAACCATAAAAATCTAGCA
>CALKWV010000081.1 GCA_938003915.1 uncultured Bacillota bacterium
GCGACCACCGAGATCTACACTCTTTCCCTACACGACGCTCTTCCGATCTATATATCAATAGTTAAGTTAACAGTGCCTTCCATAGCATTTTCTATGGGCACTACGCTCTCAGACACTTCTCCCTCTGCCACTGCATATATTAATTCCTGTATACTATCATATTCTATAAGCTGACCATTGGTCTCCCTAGCACGAATTAGAGCCGCGTCATGGGTAAAGGTGCCTTTAGGTCCTAAGTATCCTATTTTTTCCATATTCTTTCTCCAATATGTATTTAGTCTAAAATTCATTGTATATGGAAGCTGTTGCTTTGTCAATTTCTTTGTTTTCTCACATAGACTAGAGTAGGGAGAATGGAGGTGTATAAACTATGGGAGCTTTGAAAGGCTTTAGTAAACTATCCTCTGCCAAACTTAAGGTGATAGGAATTTTAATTATTATACCTGTTTTAGCCTTGCTTATATTTATATATATTGACCATAACATCAATCCAGCTATAATAACCTTTTCTGAAGCCAGAATCCAGTCCATTGCCCAAGCTGCCATGATCGATGCCGTTAAGGAAATTTTGGGCAGCAGCATTAAATATACAGATTTCGTAAATGTCCTTACCGATGCCGATGGAAACGTAACCATGATACAGGCCAATACCATGAAAATGAACGATCTAGCTTCACAGGTTTCCGAAAAAGCCCAAGAAACCATACACTCCAAGGGCAATGAAGGCATTTCTGTCCCTTTAGGAACCATCACCGGCAGTAAACTCTTGGCAGGTATGGGACCTAATATTCGTGTTAGGGTAATATCCTTCCCAGCCGTAGCTACAGACTTTGACTCAGAATTTGAATACTCGGGCATAAATCAAACCCGCCATAAGATATATTTAACCTTAAAAGCACGTATACGCATTGCCATACCCTTAAACACCGCAGATATAGATATTGCCCTTCGTGTACCTGTTACCGAAACCATTATAGTGGGGGATGTACCTCATACCTACATAAATGTTCAAGATAGAGGGGATATGTTAGATTTAGTTCCTGTTGAATAAACAAATTAGAATTGAAAGATAAAAAAAGCGAAAGCCATTTTAAATAACTTTCGCTTTTTATTTCTACATAAATTATTCGCTAGTATAGGGCAATAGTGCAATAGCCCTTGCTCTTTTGATAGCTACTGTCAGCTTGCGTTGATGCTTTGCACAGTTGCCGGAAATTCTTCTAGGCAAAATTTTGCCACGGTCTGTCATATACTTGCGAAGTCTGTTAGCATCTTTATAGTCAATCTTTTCGATTTTTTCTATGCAAAAGCTGCAAGCCTTTCTTCTATTTCTTCTAGCTGCCCTGCTTTTTTTCTTTTCTTCAGCCATTTAGCTCTACCTCCTTGTCCTTAAAATGGAAGTTCATCTTCTCCGCCATCATAGGGATCGAAACCAGGAATGGTGGTGTCAACGCTATCCTGAGACATGCTGGATTCAGTACTTGTATCCGCTCTTCCGTCTCTCCAGTCTAAAAATCGAACCTCATCAGCTACTACTTCAGTGGTATAGCGACGCTGTCCATCCGGTGTTTCATAACTTCCTGTCTGTATTCTACCAGCAACCGCTACCAATCGACCTTTATTTAGGTATCTTGCACTGGTTTCGGCTTGACCTCTCCATACTACTATTGGAATAAAGTCTGCCTCTCTTTCTCCCTGTTGATTGGTGAAATTTCGATTTACCGCTAAAGTAAATCTGGCTACCGGTACTCCACTGGATGTATAGCGTAGCTCTGGGTCCCTTGTCAGACGGCCAATTAAAACAACTTTATTTAACATATTTGACACCATCCTTATTAATCTTAAAAAAATTAATCATCATCGCGGACGATGATATAACGAATCACATCATCAGTGATTCTATAATTACGTTCCAATTCTCTAGGCAGCTCCGGACCTGCGCTAAAGTTCATCTGAACATAGTAACCTTCGCGGAACTTCTGAATGGGATAGGCTAATTTTCTCTTACCCCATTCTTCTACATTTTCTACTTGTCCACCTTCTGCGGTAATCAGATTGGTGAACCTTTCAACTGTAGCCTTAATGGCTTCCTCTTCCATAGTAGGACGAAGGATGTAGATAGATTCGTATTTATTCATGCCGTTCACCTCCTTTTGGACTTTGGCCCTATGTTATTGCATAGAGCAAGGATGTTACGAAAATAGATTATACCATAATTGCTCATACTGCACAAGCAAATCTTTATTTCTTGAAAGATAGTTACCTGTTGCACTATTTTTCCCTATAATCAAAGCTACTTTATAAATTATATTAACAGTTCAATTAATTTAACTAAATGGTCTTAATCCCTATTTGAAGCTAATTATAAACTCAAAATGATATTTTCCAGCAAAAACCTTATGCTTATCATCAAGTTGATCTGACCAGGCCATATCTCCACCTATTCCCGCCATAGCACCATCAATGTTTATATAAACCTCATCGCGGCGAATTAGCTCATGCTCATGGCTAGCCTGCCAATAGTCCTCTACAGTGTTGTGATGGACGTCAAAGGAAAAGAGGGAGCCTTTAATGGTAATGCTGTTTCCTTCATGATCTTTCAAGCTAAACCATCTAGTATCAGCATGGCTACCATTATGGCTAACAGGCACAAAGGGGAAGTGGGTGTCTTCAACAGCGGATTTATATTCTCCTACTGGTGCAGAGAGTTTCCTATCACAATAACTCTCTCCGGGGCCTCTACCATACCAATGTAACTTTTCAAAACCTTTAGGAGCTACAAAGCTAAGCCCTACCCTTGGCACATGTACATATTTACTATCTATATCCACAGCGGCGCTAACTTCTATATCTCCATCTTTATATATAGTATAAGTTACCTTACTATATATATCTCCCTTATCTCCAGTAATCTTATTGGTAAATATCACATAAGCATTTCCGTCCTTGTAACTAATACCATAATCCATATTTAAAGGCTGTCGCTTTAGCTTGCCTGGCATAAAGGACTCCCATAACTCATTGGGTTCACCCCACCATTTATCTCCTAAATGAAGGCCAGTTCTGCCTCTGCTAAAATTCTCCAGTCCACTATTTAAGAGATATTCCTTACCCTTTCGTTCATAGCTTTTAAGAAGATTATTCTGACAATCAAAGGTTACCTTAAAGTCTCCTCCTTTCACCACTAACAGGTTCTCTTCCTTTTTCATGCTAATGTCTGGCCCGGCCACAGGCGGTTTTGGCATAGAGGATGCTGGCCCTTTTATTTCAAACTGACAGAGTGCTATTTCATGACCTTTTTCTGCCCAAGGATAATCTACAGCAGTTTTTACCCTAATATTTACATAGACCTCATGAGTCTTATCTTCAACAGAAGAAAGGTCAATATTAAAGGTTAAATCCTGGCTGTCTTCATAGTTGTTAGGTAAATTAATATAGCCTTCCTCAACCTTCTTGCCATATACTAGAACTTCATAATCAAGGGATAATTCATCAAAGCCTATATCATGAGTGCGATTTTTTATTATAAATTCTCCTTTGCTCTTATCAGTTGCTTCTATAATAATGGGCGCTTGGGCCTGCTTTAACTCTAGAGCACTTGGTTTAGGCGTAAGATCTGCCATCACCACCCCATTTGCACACATGAAGTAGGGGTTGGTCCAGTCAGTTACTTCCTCACCCCAATCACCGCCAAATCCAAAGTAGATTTCGCCCTTTTCATTTACTGCCGGTAGACATTTATCCTGCCAATCCCATACAAAACCTCCTTGGAATATCTCATATTCCTCAGTTAGATAATTAAATAGCTCAAAGTGTCCACTAGAGTTAGTTATTTGATAAGCGTACTCTATAAGTACAATGGGTCTTCTATCATTATTGTCGGCGATCATATACCTAAGTAGCTCCATGGGCGGATACATGGTACATTTTATATCGCTGGCAATAGGTCCGGGATCATTGTTTTCGTACTGGACAAGTCTTGTATCATCATACTCTCTAATCCAATTAGCCATAGCTGCATGCCCTGGACCATAACCTGATTCATTACCTAAAGACCAAGAAACTATGGAAGGATGGTTTTTATGAATTAATACCATACGCCTTGCCCGCTCCAGCATGGCTTCTGCCCACTCGGGATTATTGGTAATATTTCCCCCTATACCATGGGTTTCTAGGTTGGTTTCACAAACTACCATAAGTCCGTACTCATCACATAAGTCATACCATATAGGGTCATCAGGATAGTGGCTGGTTCTAACAGCGTTGAAGTTAAGTTTTTTCATCAACTTAATCTCTTCTATCATATGCTCCCTGCTTACAGTGCGCCCTGTCAGCCAAAAATGTTCGTGCCTATTTACCCCTCTAAATACAACGCGCTTGCCGTTTAGTTTAATAACGTTATTTTCTATACATATCTTTCTAAATCCTACATTGCAGGCTTCAAAATCACTTTCTTGACCATTCCCATCTATTAGAGTAAACACCGCTCTATATAGATTTGGCTTATCAAAGCTCCAAGGCAGTACATTATCTACTTTTAGTTCGAAGAATGCAGACTCGCTAATGGGACGCATACCCTTCAGCTTCCAACCTGACCCCATACCGTATATAGGTGTAGCAACGTCAACAGGCTTGGTAGATTCCACCAATAACTTTCCTTGGGAATCATATAGGGAAAACTTAATGCTAGCATCGGCAAATCCCTTAGTTCTATTTACAAAGCACCGAGCCCTTACTATTCCACCGCCCTTACCATCAGGTTCAGCATCTACTTTAAAGTCCTGAATACGAAGTCTAGGTTTGGCAATTAAATTTACAGATCTAAATATACCGGATAGATGAAAATAATCTTGATCCTCTAACCAGGTTCCATCACAAAATCGCAGCACTACCAATGTAATTAGGTTTTCACCTGAAACCAAATACTCCGTTATTTCAAATTCTGAGGGTAACTTGCTATCCTGGGAATATCCCACAGCATGGCCATTAATCCAAAGATAATATGCAGATTCTACCCCTTTAAAGTTTATAAATACACATCTACCTTTAAAAGATTCGGGTAACGTAAAGGTTCTACGATAGATACCGCATGCATTTTCCTCCGGAACAAAGGGAGGATTATATTTTTTAAAAACATCATATTTTTCTTTTTCACTTATATCCAGCAAAAATTTCTCTCCCTCTTTTTCTTTGAAGGGATATAGGTTATTTACATATATAGGTTTGTCATAGCCTTGCAATTCCCAGTTACCTGGAACCTTTATTTTTCCCCAATTAGACAGATCAGCATCTGGCTTATTGAATCCTTGGGGTAGAGCCTTTGGACTATCTACCAGCATAAAATCCCATTGACCATCAAGGGACATAACAAACTTTGAATCTTCTCCCTTCCTTGCTTGATCCGCGTTTTCATATGCACCCCAAGGATAATGGGCTGGCTCACGGTTAATTTGGGTTATGTATTGATTTTCATAATCAGGCCTTTTGTGGAATTCCCAAAACATCTCTATCATAAGATATGCCTCCTTATTTAAATCTTAAATGCTGCCATATCATATGGTCAATATGTGTCCTCGAGTTCACATGGCATATAAAATATATCCGTCACATACATTGTACTAGCTTATACAATTTTTGTGAATTAGCAATATAATATAACTATCATCATTTGCAGAAATATGTTACCTATTTCTTTGTCATAAATATTTTAGTTGGGGGATATATTAGCTA